>NZ_CP044230.1:0-167500 GCF_008727815.1 Streptococcus sp. LPB0220
GTGTCACAAGAAGAGCAATTTTGGTCTCGTTTTTTAGAATTAGCCCAATTACAACTAAAAGATAGTGCCTATGATTTTTTTGTCGCCGATTCAAAATTAGTCAAAATCGATGGAGAGACGGCTACCATTTATCTTGATGGAAATTATAAAGAATTATTTTGGGAAACAAATCTAAAAAATGCTTTGATCACAGCCAGCTTTGAAGTCTACAATACAGATTTGAAGTTTCATTTCGTTTTTGAAGATACCGAAGAAATTCCTAGTAGTCATAGCGGTGAGAATAGGAGATTATCTTCAGGTAGCTTAACAACCGAACCGTTACCTAAAATTGATACAGGTTTGAAATCAAAGTACACCTTTGATAATTTTGTGCAAGGGGATGGAAATATTTGGGCGAAAGCAGCAGCGCTTGCAGTTTCTGAAAATCTTGCAACAACATACAACCCTCTATTTATTTATGGTGGACCAGGGCTTGGAAAGACTCACCTATTGAACGCAATTGGAAATCAAATCCTAGAAAATATTCCAAATGCACGAGTTAAGTATGTCCCAGCAGAAACCTTTATTAATGAATTTTTAGAACACCTTCGATTAGGAGAAATGAAGACGTTCAAGAATACCTATCGAAGTCTTGATCTCTTACTGATTGATGATATCCAGTCACTCGGTGGGAAAAAAGTCACGACTCAAGAGGAATTCTTTAATACCTTTAATGCCCTCCATAGCGACAACAAACAGATTGTTCTAACAAGCGATCGAAGTCCGGATCATTTAGATAGTCTTGAAGAGCGACTGGTTACTCGTTTCAAATGGGGACTAACGCAAAATATAACACCACCTGATTTTGAAACTCGGATTGCCATCTTACGAAATAAAATTGAAGATCTAGATTATATTTTTCCTAATGACACACTAGAATATCTAGCTGGTCAGTTTGATTCAAATGTCCGAGACTTAGAAGGTGCCTTAAATGATATTTCTTTAATGGCGAAGGTGAAAAAACTAAAAGAAATTACGATCGATGTTGCAGCTGAAGCTATTCGAGCTCGTAAAAACGATAATAGCAAGACGCTTGTCATCCCCATTGAAAAAATTCAGGAAGCAGTTGGAGCCTTTTATGGAGTCAGTGTAAAAGAAATCAAAGGTTCTCGAAGAGTTCAGAATATTGTCCTAGCACGACAAGTGGCCATGTATCTTTCAAGAGAGATGACGGACAACTCACTTCCTCGAATCGGAAAAGAATTCGGTGGAAAAGACCACACGACTGTCATTCATGCTTATGAAAAAATTAAAAGTATGGTCGACACAGATGATAATCTACGACTCGAAATTCAAAGTATCAAGAAAAAGTTAAATTAATCTGTGGATAACTTCCTCTAAACTTCTAGGGGTTATGCACAATTTTTAAACAAGTAACTTTTTAAGTCATAGATAGGATTCTGAGAGTTTTCCACAACTTCCACACAACCTACTATTACTATTAACTTACTAATCATAAAATAAATAAAAGGAATGACCATGATAAATTTTTCTATTAACAAAACTTTATTTTTACAAGCACTAAATACTACCAAAAGAGCGATCAGTTCAAAAAATGCTATCCCAATTCTTTCCACGATTAAAATTGATGTCACTCCAGAAGGAGTTGCCTTATCTGGATCGAATGGCCAAATTTCAATTGAAAACTTTATTTCTATCAAAGATGAAAATGCTGGTTTACTAGTGACCTCTCCAGGTTCTATTTTATTGGAAGCAACTTTCTTTATTAATGTGGTTTCAAGTTTACCAGATGTTACTTTAGATTTTAAAGAGATTGAACAAAAACAGGTTCTTTTAACAAGTGGAAAATCAGAAATTACACTTAAAGGAAAAGATGCAGATCAATATCCACGTATTCAAGAAATTGCTGCAAGTAATCCATTAGTTTTGGAAACAAAATTATTAAAACAATTAATTAATGAAACAGCATTTGCAGCAAGTGTACAAGAAAGTCGTCCAATTTTGACAGGTGTTCACTTTGTTTTATCGGATAATAAAGAGCTAAAAACAGTAGCAACAGACTCTCACCGTATGAGTCAAAAAGTGATTACACTGGAGAAAAATGGAGACAACTTTGATGTTGTCATCCCAAGTCGCTCTCTTCGTGAATTCACCTCTGTTTTTTCTGATGATATTGAAACAGTTGAGGTTTTCTTTGCTAACAATCAAATTCTCTTTAGAAGTGAACACATTAGTTTTTATACCCGTTTGCTAGAAGGAAATTATCCTGATACAGACCGTCTCATTCCAACAGAATTCAATACAGAGGCAACCTTCAATGTGGCCAACCTTCGATTTGCAATGGAGCGTGCTCGTCTTCTTTCAAATGCGACTCAAAACGGAACGGTTAAATTAGAGTTCAAAAATGGAGTGGTTTCTTCCCACGTTCATTCACCAGAAGTTGGGCGAGTAAATGAAGAGATCGATACGAGCGCCGTTTCAGGAGAGGATTTGTCTATTAGCTTTAATCCAACTTATTTGATTGAAGCGCTCAAAGCTATTGACAGTGAACAAGTTGTTATTCGTTTTATTTCTTCTGTTAGACCGTTTACATTGGTTCCAGAAGGAAATGAACAAGGGTTCATTCAATTGATTACGCCAGTTCGCACAAATTAACAAAGGTGAATCATGTATACTTTAGGTGATTTTGTAGAAATGAAAAAGCCTCACGCTTGTGTGATTAAAGAAACAGGCAAGAAGGCAAATCGTTGGGAAATTACGCGACTTGGTGCAGACATAAAAATCAAGTGTAGCAATTGTGATCATGTGGTCATGATGAGTCGCCATGATTTTGAACAGAAAATGAAGAAAGTACTATAAAAGGTTCAGTCACTTATGTGACCGAACCTTTTCAATTATTTTAATTCTTCAAATTTTCCATTTTTAACTTCTTTGAAACCACCCTGTTTCATCATATCAAAAGTTGATTTGAAGCTGATATAGTCGACTTTTTTATCTTTTTGTGTCGTTACTAATTTCTTTTCAATTAGCTGATCTAAGTCTGCCTTTTCATAATTTAGTGTTGTTTTTTCAACCATATAATCATCTTTGTATTCAGCAGAATGTGTGAATCCTTTGACATCTTTGTATTCTTCATCATATTTATCGATCATTTCCTTTAATTGATCTTTCGTAACTCCCGCCTCTTTGTAATAAATAGTAGTGGTGGTTTGGTTACTGATCGCTTTATCACCTTTATGTTCTAGTGTAATACGAACATCTGTTTTCTTTTCTTGGTTGATTGCCTGAAGATAGGATTTTTGAACAGATTGTTGTCCACAAGCTCCAAGAAGAAAGAGAGTAAAGATAGCAATTAAAGAAAGAAAAATAGATTTCCATGTTTGTTTTTTCATCTGAAAAACTCCTTTGTTCATTGTTAAATATAGTATACCATTTTTATCTTTTTAGAACGTTACAGTTTGATGAAAAAA
The DNA here is from genome assembly GCF_008727815.1 of Streptococcus sp. LPB0220. Taxonomy (NCBI): domain Bacteria; kingdom Bacillati; phylum Bacillota; class Bacilli; order Lactobacillales; family Streptococcaceae; genus Streptococcus; species Streptococcus sp. LPB0220. Next base: position 3,471 of record NZ_CP044230.1, read on the forward strand.
TCTAGTTTCAAAGGTGATGAAATATTTCATTTTTCATCACTTGTCTTTTGAATTATGTTATAATAAAAGAGATTGAAATTTGAACGGAGAAAAAGAAAAATGGCATTAACAGCAGGTATCGTTGGCTTACCAAATGTTGGTAAATCAACCCTATTTAACGCAATTACAAAAGCAGGAGCAGAGGCCGCAAACTATCCCTTTGCAACCATTGATCCAAACGTCGGGATGGTAGAAGTTCCAGATGAACGCCTCCAAAAATTGACGGAAATGATTACTCCTAAGAAGACAGTTCCGACTACTTTTGAATTTACAGATATTGCTGGGATTGTGAAAGGAGCTTCTAAAGGGGAAGGACTTGGTAATAAATTCTTGGCCAACATCCGTGAAGTAGATGCCATTGTCCATGTAGTGCGTGCTTTTGATGATGAAAATGTCATGCGGGAGCAAGGTCGTGAAGATGCCTTTGTTGATCCACTGGCAGATATTGATACCATCAATTTAGAATTAATTTTAGCCGACTTAGAGTCTGTCAATAAACGCTATGCGCGTGTAGAAAAAATCGCTCGTACACAAAAAGATAAGGATTCTGTTGCGGAATTTAATGTTCTACAAAAAATCAAACCAGTTCTTGAAGATGGTAAATCAGCTCGGACCATTGAATTCACTGAGGAAGAACAAAAAGTGGTGAAAGGACTTTTCCTTTTGACTACCAAACCAGTTCTTTATGTAGCCAATGTGGATGAAGATGTTGTTGCAGATCCAGATTCTATTGACTATGTGAAGCAAATTCGTGACTTTGCGGCAACAGAGAACGCGGAAGTCGTGGTGATTTCTGCGCGTGCTGAGGAAGAAATTTCTGAGCTAGATGATGCAGATAAACAAGAATTTTTAGAGGCGATTGGCCTAACAGAGTCTGGAGTTGATAAACTTACGCGTGCAGCTTATCACTTGTTGGGACTTGGCACTTATTTCACAGCTGGTGAAAAAGAAGTGCGTGCTTGGACCTTCAAACGTGGCATGAAAGCTCCTCAAGCAGCTGGAATCATCCACTCTGATTTTGAAAAAGGATTTATTCGTGCCGTGACCATGTCCTATGATGATTTGGTCAAATACGGTTCTGAAAAGGCTGTAAAAGAAGCAGGACGCTTGCGCGAAGAAGGAAAAGAATATGTTGTCCAAGACGGGGACATCATGGAATTCCGTTTTAATGTATAAGATAGTTAAAAAAATGTAAAGGTTGGAAAAAATATTTCCAACCCTTTTAGTGTTTTGAAAGGAAAGAGATGACGAAATTAATTGTTGGATTGGGAAATCCAGGTGATAAGTATTTTGAAACGAAACACAATGTAGGCTTTATGTTAGTTGATCAAATGGCAAAGTCTTTAAATCTTACTTTCTCCCATGATAAAATTTTTCAAGCTGATATTGCCTCAACATTTTTAAATGGCGAAAAGGTCTATTTTGTAAAGCCAACCACTTTCATGAATGAGAGTGGAAAAGCAGTCCATGCCCTTCTGACTTATTATGGTCTGGATATTGAAGATCTTTTGGTTATTTACGATGATTTAGATATGGAAGTTGGCAAGATTCGTCTTCGAGCGAAAGGATCAGCTGGAGGTCATAACGGAATCAAATCGATTATCAATCATATTGGAACTCAGACTTTTTATCGAATTAAGATTGGAATTGGAAGACCTAAGCAGGGCATGTCAGTTGTTCATCATGTATTAGGAAAATTTGATAAAGACGATTACATCACTATTCTACAAACAATCGATCGAGTAGAAGAAGCGGTTAACGATTACTTGGTAGAAGAAAATTTTGAAAGAAGCATGCAGAAATACAACGGGTAAGTAGATGAATGTAATTGATTTAGTGAGTCAAAACTCCAACCTTCTATCCTGGCAACAAGGTTTGCAAAAAAATAATAGGGAATTGATCTTAGGATTGTCTGCGACCACAAAGGCTATTGTAATGGCTTCAGCCTTTGATTCTATTGAAAAAGCAGTCCTCATTACTTCCAGTTATAACGAAGCAGAACGATTGGCCAGTGATTTTATTGCTTTACTTGGAGAAGAGAAAGTCCATACATTTTTGGGAGATGATAACCCTTTAGCAGAATTTGTTTTTGCTTCACAAGAAAGGCAATTTGCACGATTAGAGGCTTTAAACTTTTTATGCCAAGAAGATCGTCAAGGCATCCTTGTGACCAATGTGAGTGGTATAAAACTACTATTACCTTCTCCTAAAGTTTTTGCATCTAGCATTTTTCAATTGAAGGTTGGTCAAGAAATAGACTTAACTACTCTGAGTGAAACATTACAGAAGATTGGCTACCAAAAGGTGAGCCAAGTTTTGCAACAGGGAGAGTTTAGTCTACGAGGAGATATTTTAGATATCTTTGAGATCGACCAACTCCAACCCTATCGGATTGAATTTTTCGGAGATGAGATTGATGGAATCCGAATCTTTAACCCAGAAAATCAGCGTTCTGTTGAAAATGTTGAAGAAGTTCAACTGAAGGCAGTGAGTGATCTATTGTTGCAAGAGGAAGATTTTATACGTGGTCAGCAGCAAATAGAACAATTGCAAGAACAGAGTGCAAATGAAGAATTTAAATCTTATCTAGCAGAAATTCTGGGAGATATTTCTCAAAGGAAACTCCATCCGGATCTTAGAAAATTTATTAGTTTCTTTTACGAGAAGCAATATACCCTATTCGATTATCTCCCTAAACACACTTCAGTCTTTCTGGATGATTATCAAAAAATAGCAGATCAAATAGCGAGATTTGAACTAGATACAGCTAATCTCTTGACGGAAGATTTACATAAAAATAGAGCTTCTTCTCGCCAAGTGTATTTTGCAGACACCAGTACAACATTACGAAAATATACGCCTGCAACTTATTTTTCAAACTTTCAAAAAGGATTGGGAAATCTGAAGTTTGATCATTTGTATCAATTCAATCAATATCCAATGCAGGAGTTTTTTGGACAATTTAATTTACTAAAAGAGGAAATTGAACGGTATAGAAAATCAAACTATACTGTTATTGTCCAAGCAACTTCTCATCACAATCTTCAACAGCTCCATAAAAATTTAGAAGAGTATGGAATTCGATTAGATTATATTGATGGGGATACGATCATTCCTCAAGCTAGTCAATTAGTCGTTGGAGGATTAGCTCACGGTTTTCAATTTGTTGATGAAAAAATTGTCTACATTACAGAATCAGAGATTTATCAGAAAAAGATCAAACGAAAGATTCGCAGGCAAAATATTTCCAATGCAGAACGCCTAAAAAATTATAATGAACTGGAAAAAGGGGACTATGTTGTTCACCAAGTTCATGGTATTGGTCAATATTTGGGAATTGAAACGATTGAAATTTCGGGTGTCCATCGTGATTATGTTTCAATTCAATATCAAAATGGAGATCGCATCTCGATTCCTGTCGATCAGATTCAGATGTTGTCCAAATACGTTGCAAGTGATGGAAAAACGCCAAAAATTAACAAGTTAAATGATGGGCGTTTCCAAAAAACGAAGCAAAAAGTTCAGACCCAGGTGGAGGACATTGCGGATGATTTGATAAAACTTTATGCGGAGCGTAGTCAATTAGAAGGCTTTTCCTATTCCCAAGATGATGAAAATCAAGAGGCTTTTGAACAAGATTTTCCATATATTGAAACAGATGACCAATTACGTTCCATTGAAGAAATCAAAAAAGATATGGAATCGAATCGTCCGATGGACCGATTGCTGGTTGGAGACGTCGGTTTTGGGAAAACAGAGGTCGCTATGCGAGCAGCCTTTAAGGCAGTAAATGATCATAAACAAGTAGCAGTGTTGGTTCCTACCACTGTTCTTGCCCAACAACATTATGCCAATTTTAAGGAGCGTTTTGAATCTTTTGCAGTAGAGGTTGCTGTTTTAAGTCGTTTCCAGAGTAAGGCAGAGCAGAAAGAAACGCTTGAAAAGTTGAAAAAAGGACGAGTGGATATTATTATTGGAACTCACCGGCTCTTGTCCAAAGATGTTGTTTTTTCAGACTTAGGCTTAATCGTGATCGATGAAGAACAACGTTTTGGAGTGAAGCACAAAGAAACCTTGAAAGAATTGAAAAAAAAGGTGGATGTGCTTACCTTGACAGCTACCCCTATACCTCGAACTCTTCATATGTCTATGCTAGGAATTCGAGATTTGTCTGTCATCGAAACACCTCCGACCAATCGGTATCCTGTGCAAACTTTTGTACTAGAGACCAATCCAACCATTATTCGAGATGCTGTGTTGCGGGAGATGGATCGTGGAGGACAGGTCTATTATCTTTACAATAAGGTAGATACAATTGAACAAAAAGTGTCTGAATTAAAAGAGTTGATTCCAGAGGCTTCGATTGGCTTTGTTCATGGCCAGATGAGTGAAGTTCGCCTGGAAAATACCCTGTTGGATTTCATTAATGGCGAATACGATGTCTTAGTGACGACAACCATTATTGAGACAGGTGTGGATATTCCAAATGCCAATACACTCTTTATTGAAAATGCGGATCATATGGGGCTTTCAACGCTTTATCAACTAAGAGGTCGTGTGGGACGAAGCAATCGAATTGCTTATGCTTATTTGATGTATCGTCCAGACAAATCTCTTACAGAAGTGTCTGAAAAACGTTTAGAAGCTATTAAAGGTTTTACTGAGTTGGGTTCTGGATTTAAAATTGCTATGCGAGATTTATCGATCCGTGGAGCAGGGAATATCCTTGGAGCTTCTCAATCTGGTTTCATCGATTCAGTTGGTTTTGAAATGTATTCTCAATTGTTAGAAGAAGCTATTGCTAAGAAACAAGGCCAAGAGCATCGCAGGCAAAAGAGTAATGCAGAGTTGAACCTTCAAATAGATGCGTATTTACCTAATGAATATATTTCAGATCAACGTCAAAAAATTGAAATTTACAAACAAATTCGTGAAATGAATTCTGCGACGGACTATGAATATTTGCAAGATGAATTGATCGATCGTTTTGGAGAATACCCAGATGTTGTGGCCTACCTACTAGAAATTGGTTTAGTGAAAGCTTACTTGGATCAAGTATTTGTCCGTCTTGTTGAGAGAAAACAACAAAAAGTGACAGTGAAATTTGAACCTATTGCCAAACAACTGTTTTTAACACAGGATTATTTCAAAGCTCTGTCAATGACACAGTTAAAGGCACAGATTGCAGAAGAAAAGGGATTGATTGAAGTGATTTTCGATATTCGAAACAAGAAAGATTTTGAAATTTTAGAAGCTCTGAAGCAATTTGGTAAAACCTTATTGGAAATTAAACAAGAAAAAGAAGAGGACTAGCAGTTCTTAGCTCATTTTTCGCATTTTATGTATAAAAAATGATACAATACTATGTTAGAGGTGACAGTATGAGATTAGATAAATATTTAAAAGTTTCTCGCATTATTAAGCGTCGTCCTGTTGCAAAGGAAGTTGCAGATAAAGGGCGAATCAAAGTCAATGGAGTATTAGCCAAAAGTTCAACGGATTTGAAAGTGAATGATCAAATTGAAGTTCGTTTTGGAAATAAAGTATTGACGGTTAAAGTCTTGGAAATGTTGGATAGTACAAAAAAAGAAGATGCATCCAAAATGTACGAAATAATTAGTGAAACAAGGATAGAAGAAGATGCCTAAAAATATCGTTCAAATGAACAATAAATATATCAAAGACGAAAGTCAGCGAAAACGTTTTTTAGAAGAAGAAAGAAAAAAACGCAATCGTTTTCTGGGGCTCGTTTTGATATTAGTCATGTTACTGTTTATTCTTCCAACTTATAATTTAGCCCAGAGCTATCAATCGCTACAAGATAAAAAAGAACAATACAAACAGTTGGAAAAAGAGTATAAAGAAACAAGTGAACAAAAAGAATACCAACAAGACATCGCTAAAAAATTAAAAGACGATGATTATGCAACAAAATATGCACGCGCTAAGTATTCTTTTTCAAAAGATGGTGAATATGTTTATACCATCCCAGATTTACTCCCCCAATAACCGATGGAAAATATCTTACAAACAGTTAAACAATTTCTTGAATTTTCGGATGAAAAATTAGAGGAATTAAAAAAGAAAAACCAAATGATCAAACTTCAAAAGGATGAAAAGGAAAGGAATACAGGTGTCTAAACGATTTCTGCTCCTATTGTTAGTTCCAATTTTATTTATTGGGTCTCAAGCAGCGAGTATCGAGCAGTCTGAGTCTTCTCAGACAATGGCTCATCCATCAGAACTTTATTTTTCTTCAATTCCAGCGAACCCGAATGTCTATCGCAAAATTTCTGTTTTTTCTGATCCTCAGTTGAAAAAAGCAAAAGGAGAAATTCTTCCCAACACACCGTTTACAATCGAACAACTCTTTGTAAATGATGAAGGGAAAGCTGTATTTAAAATAGCAGATAAAGGATATGTATTAGCAGATTCTTCTGTCATTTTTTCTGATGTTGTACAAGAAACACAAGAAAAAAAACAAGACATGTGGCTAAAACCTGGTTTTAAAGTGTATGACCGACCCTTAATAAATGGTGCAAAAGAAAAAAATACACCTCTTTCTCCTTATACAAAAGTGACAGTCTTACGTACAGCTAAGACTTTACGAGATGAATTTGTGGAGATTGAAGGTCAGGGCTGGGTGAACAAAGCATTCGTTACTGAAAAAGATAATCGAATGGAAAAAGTCCAGGACTTGTTAAATAGTAAATACAATTCTCCTTCGTATGGAATCTATGTAAAACAATTAGAGACTGGAAATACTGCTGGAATCAATCCGCAAAAAGAAATGTATTCTGCCAGTGTAACGAAATTACCATACTTGTACTACGTCCAAGAACAGCTCAATAAAAAAGCCATTTCTCCAACTACAACCTACAAATATATTCCAGAAGTCAATGATTTCAAAGGTGGCTATGAACCAGAAGGAAGTGGTAGCCTTTCAAAAACACCAGATGGAAAAGAATATAGTGTTCAAGAGTTGGTAGATAAAATTGCAAAAGAATCAGATAATGTTGGACATAATATCTTGAATTATTATGTCACTCATCAATCAGATCAAGACTTCCAAAAAACTTTGGATAAAATTGCAAAGAAACATTGGGATGTTGAAAAAAGAGAAGCATCCGCTGAAATGGCTGGCAATGTCATGGAGGCTGTCTATCAACAAAATGGCTCTATTATTGATGCGCTCTCCTCTACAAAATATGATGATCAACGGATTGCGCGTGACCTTCCAGTAAAAGTTGCTCATAAAATTGGAGATGCCTATGATTTTAGACATGATGTTGCGATTGTATACACAAATTCACCCTATGTAATAGCCATTTTTACAGATCATTCGAATTATGATACGATTTCCAACATTTCAAAGGATATCTATGAGGTATTGAAATAATGGAAAAGCGATTTTTAGAGTTTTGTGAAAAACAAGATCTATTTACTCCCCATCGCCGTGTTTTGGTTGCCTTATCTGGTGGATTGGATTCAATGAATCTGTATGAACTTTTATATAAGAATAAAGAACGATTGAAAATCCATCTGGTACTCGCTCATGTCAATCATGGACAAAGGCCAGAATCAGATTTAGAAGAAAGTGAACTTCGAACGCTAGCTAATAGGCGAGAGACACGTATTCATGTGGCTCACTATTCGGGTGATTTTACGGAAGCAAAAGCTCGTACCTTTCGTTATGATTTTTTTAAACAGATTATGGAGAAAGAGGATTGCACTGCTTTAGTAACAGGTCATCATGCAAATGATCAAGCTGAAACAACTTTCATGCGCTTGATACGAGGAACAAAATTACGCCATTTAAGTGGTATTCCTGTACGCCAACCATTTGGCAAGGGTGAGTTAATCCGTCCTTTGTTAACTTTTACCAAAGATGAGTTGATGGAAATCCCTCACTTTGAAGACAGTAGCAATGACTCACAGGACTATTTTCGAAATCGTGTACGCCATCAATACCTTCCTGAATTTGAAAAAGAAAATCCCCAAATGCAAGCAAGTCTTCGCTATTTAGCAGAGGAAGTGACTCATTGGCACCAAGCACTAAAAGAATTGACTAGCGAGTTAAGCATTCAAGATTTAGCTTCTTTTAGAACGTATTCTCATTCTGTACAATCATTCTTATTAGAAGAGTATTTGGCACAATTCCCAGATTTGCAACTTGGTAGGGTACAGTTTCAAGAATTATTAAATTTACTGCGAAAAAAAAGAAATTGCGTTCATTATTTAAAGTCGAATTATGAACTACATCAAGAATATGATTTCTTTGAAATACAAAAAATCAGTCAAAAGTCGGATGACCAACCCCTCCCATTTTTGTTAGAATTTGGGAATATCTTTGAAATTGCAAATTATAAACTATCTTTTGGACAACCATTAGTAGGGGAAAATGTAGAAATTCTTTCTGTTTCACGCGAAACTCCCATCTTAATTAGAGGGAGAAAGGAAGGAGATCAGCTGCTTGTTAATGGCCACCATCAAAAATTAAGACGGTGGTTTATCAACCATAAAATTCCAATTTCGCTTCGGCAAAAAGCTCTCATTATAGAACAGAATCATAATATTCTTTCTGTAGTGGGATTGGTAACGAGTGATTTGAGTAAGCCCTCAAAAAGTGGTATAATGAAAGATAGTCTTTATATTCAAAAAATAGATAGGTAAAAACATGTTAGAAAAAGATATAAAAAAAGTATTGGTTTCACATGATGAAATTGTAGAAGCAGCAAAGAAATTGGGTGAAACCCTCACAAAAGAGTACCAAGGAAAAAATCCAATTTTTGTTGGAATTTTGAAAGGCTCTGTTCCATTTATGGCAGAGTTGATCAACCACGTGGATACACATATTGAATTGGATTTTATGCTGGTTTCAAGTTATCATGGTGGTACGGCAAGCTCAGGTATTATTAATATTATCAAGGATATCGACCAAGATATTACTGGTAGAGATATTTTATTTGTAGAAGATATTATCGATACAGGTAAAACTCTCAAGAGTCTAAAAGAACTCTTTGAAGAAAGAAATGCAGCATCTGTAAAGATTGCTACCTTACTGGATAAACCTGAAGGCCGTTTGGTTGAGATTGAAGCAGATTACACCTGCTTTACGATTCCAAATGAGTTTGTTGTAGGATATGGTTTAGACTATGATGAAAATTATCGTAACCTACCCTATGTTGGTGTATTAAAAGAGGAAGTGTACTCAAAATAGAGGAGACTAGATGAATAACAGAAAAAATAACGGTTTTGTCCGAAATCCATTTCTGTATTTGTTGATTATTGTAGCGGCTGTGACAGGATTCCAGTACTTTTTTGCGGGTAATGGGGTTGGTCAAAGTCAGCAAATCAACTACACAGAATTGGTCAAAGAAATTAAAAATGATAATGTAAAAACGATCAGTTACCAACCAAATGGTAGTGTGATTGAAATTGCAGGTACCTATAATAAAGCAAAAGAATCAAAAGAAGATACAGGAATTCAATTTTTTACCCCAAGTGTTCAAAAAGTATCTCGCTTTACTAGTGTCATCCTTCCATCTGATATCACCGTCAATGAATTACAAAAATTAGCAGCTGACCACAAAGCAGAAATCACCATCAAGCGTGAGAGCTCAAGTGGCATGTGGATAACAATTCTCACTTCAATTGTTCCATTTGTTATCGTCATGTTCTTCTTCTTCTCAATGATGAACCAAGGCGGTGGCGGAGGTGCCAGAGGTGCCATGAACTTTGGTCGTAATAAAGCCCGCGCTGCTAATAAAGAAGATATTAAAGTTCGTTTTTCAGATGTAGCAGGAGCTGAAGAAGAAAAACAAGAACTTGTTGAAGTTGTTGAATTTTTAAAAGATCCAAAACGCTTTACTAAATTGGGTGCAAGAATCCCAGCAGGTGTGCTTCTTGAAGGCCCTCCCGGAACTGGTAAAACCCTTTTAGCAAAAGCAGTAGCTGGTGAAGCTGGAGTGCCATTCTTCAGTATCTCTGGTTCTGACTTCGTTGAAATGTTTGTCGGAGTCGGTGCTAGCCGGGTTCGTTCACTTTTTGAAGATGCTAAAAAAGCAGCTCCAGCCATTATCTTTATCGATGAAATTGATGCTGTTGGGCGCCAACGTGGTGTAGGTCTTGGTGGTGGAAATGATGAACGTGAACAAACCCTTAACCAGCTCTTGATTGAGATGGATGGTTTTGAAGGCAACGAAGGAATCATTGTTATCGCAGCAACTAACCGTTCTGATGTCCTTGACCCTGCCCTTCTTCGTCCTGGCCGTTTTGACCGTAAAGTATTAGTTGGACGTCCAGATGTGAAAGGTCGTGAGGCAATTCTTCGTGTTCATGCTAAGAATAAGCCACTTGCTCAAGATGTGGACTTGAAATTGGTTGCTCAACAAACACCAGGATTTGTCGGTGCTGATCTCGAAAATGTTTTGAACGAAGCGGCCTTGGTTGCAGCTCGTCGAAATAAAAAAGTAATTGATGCTGCTGATATCGATGAAGCAGAAGATCGTGTTATTGCAGGTCCATCTAAGAAAGATCGGACGATTTCACAAAAAGAACGTGAAATGGTTGCTTATCACGAAGCTGGTCATACAATCGTTGGTCTGGTCTTATCAAATGCTCGTGTAGTTCATAAAGTTACGATTGTTCCACGTGGTCGTGCAGGCGGTTACATGATTGCCCTTCCTAAAGAAGATCAAATGTTACTTTCTAAAGAAGATATGAAAGAACAATTAGCTGGGCTCATGGGAGGACGTGTTGCCGAAGAAATTATTTTCAATTCACAAACAACGGGTGCTTCAAATGACTTTGAACAAGCTACCCAAATGGCGCGTGCAATGGTAACAGAATATGGTATGAGTGAAAAACTTGGACCAGTCCAATATGAAGGAAATCATGCGATGTTTGGTGCTCAAAGCCCACAAAAAATGATTTCAGAACAAACTGCTTACGAAATTGATGAAGAAGTTCGTGGTTTGTTGAATGAAGCCCGTAATAAAGCGGCAGAAATTATTCAAGGAAATAGAGAAACGCATAAACTAATTGCGGAAGCTCTATTAAAATATGAAACCTTGGATAGTGTTCAAATTAAATCATTATATGAAACAGGAAAAATGCCTGAAAATTCAGAGCATGAATTAGAAGAGGAAGCAAAACCTCTATCATATGATGAGATTAAGTCAAAATTAGAAGAAAATAACTAATTCAAAAGAAGGAAAATATTTCCTTCTTTTTTTATTAAAAAAGTGTTGACAGAGTAAAAATATTCTGTATAATAGAATATGTTGTAAAAATGGTCCGTTGGTCAAGGGGTTAAGACACCGCCTTTTCACGGCGGTAACACGGGTTCGAATCCCGTACGGACTATCGATAAACTGTCACCAAGTGGCAGTTTTTTTGTGTATTTGGACAAAATAGTTAAAAATAATAACCAAATAGTTAAAAAAAGGTGCAGAATAGAAAAAAAGCCCAAAGGGCTTCTTTATTTTTATAAAATACAGATAAAAGTAAAGGAGAGCTTATGGAATTTAATAAAATGTATCAAAAAGTAAAATATATCGTAAGAAAATGTGAAAAAGAGTATTATATTCAATTATGGGAAAAGGATGATTGGGAACAAGAAGGTCAGCTAACTCTGTTTGAACTTTATCAAAAAAATCCTGAAATTGAAACAAATGAAGAATTACTTTATACATATTTCAAAACAAAATTTAGAAATCATATTAAAGATAAAATAAGACAACAGGAAAGTGATAAGAGAAAAATTAATAGACTTCCATATATTGAAATCGGAGAAATTAGTCACAGAATTTCATCAAGAAAAATATATTTAGATGAGCTGGTTGTTCTGAGAGATGCATTAAAACGTTTTAAAGAAAAATTAACAGTAAAAGAAAAAGAACAATATGAAGCATTACTAGCAAACAGAAGATGTCTAGGAAAAACAAAAATGAAAAAGAAATTAGAGAACTATCTAAAGGATTTTAAAAATTCAATTTAAGAACTGAAAGTTGACAGTGTATAAATGAACTTTCAAAAAAATAAAAAATTTTGGAAAAAAGTGTTGACAGTAAGAGAAGGTCATGATATACTAATATAGTTGTCGCGCGAGAGCGACAAAGACCTTTGAAAACTGAACAAGACGAACCAATGTGCAGGGCGCTATAACGAAAGTTATAGTAACTGAACAATAAAAAAACAATAAATCTGTCAGTGACAGAATGAGTTTAAGACAAACAATTATTTTAATGAGAGTTTGATCCTGGCTCAGGATGAACGCTGGCGGCGTGCCTAATACATGCAAGTAGAACGCTGAAGCTTGGTGCTTGCACCGAGCGGATGAGTTGCGAACGGGTGAGTAACGCGTAGGTAACCTGCCTCTTAGCGGGGGATAACTATTGGAAACGATAGCTAATACCGCATAAAAGTCGATATCGCATGATAATGATTTGAAAGGTGCAATTGCATCACTAAGAGATGGACCTGCGTTGTATTAGCTAGTTGGTGAGGTAACGGCTCACCAAGGCGACGATACATAGCCGACCTGAGAGGGTGATCGGCCACACTGGGACTGAGACACGGCCCAGACTCCTACGGGAGGCAGCAGTAGGGAATCTTCGGCAATGGGGGCAACCCTGACCGAGCAACGCCGCGTGAGTGAAGAAGGTTTTCGGATCGTAAAGCTCTGTTGTAAGAGAAGAACGAGTGTGAGAGTGGAAAGTTCACACTGTGACGGTAACTTACCAGAAAGGGACGGCTAACTACGTGCCAGCAGCCGCGGTAATACGTAGGTCCCGAGCGTTATCCGGATTTATTGGGCGTAAAGCGAGCGCAGGCGGTTAGATAAGTCTGAAGTTAAAGGCTGTGGCTTAACCATAGTACGCTTTGGAAACTGTTTAACTTGAGTGCAGAAGGGGAGAGTGGAATTCCATGTGTAGCGGTGAAATGCGTAGATATATGGAGGAACACCGGTGGCGAAAGCGGCTCTCTGGTCTGTAACTGACGCTGAGGCTCGAAAGCGTGGGGAGCAAACAGGATTAGATACCCTGGTAGTCCACGCCGTAAACGATGAGTGCTAGGTGTTGGGTCCTTTCCAGGACTCAGTGCCGCAGCTAACGCATTAAGCACTCCGCCTGGGGAGTACGACCGCAAGGTTGAAACTCAAAGGAATTGACGGGGGCCCGCACAAGCGGTGGAGCATGTGGTTTAATTCGAAGCAACGCGAAGAACCTTACCAGGTCTTGACATCCCTCTGACCGCTCTAGAGATAGAGTTTTCCTTCGGGACAGAGGTGACAGGTGGTGCATGGTTGTCGTCAGCTCGTGTCGTGAGATGTTGGGTTAAGTCCCGCAACGAGCGCAACCCCTATTGTTAGTTGCCATCATTTAGTTGGGCACTCTAGCGAGACTGCCGGTAATAAACCGGAGGAAGGTGGGGATGACGTCAAATCATCATGCCCCTTATGACCTGGGCTACACACGTGCTACAATGGCTGGTACAACGAGTCGCGAGTCGGTGACGACAAGCTAATCTCTTAAAGCCAGTCTCAGTTCGGATTGTAGGCTGCAACTCGCCTACATGAAGTCGGAATCGCTAGTAATCGCGGATCAGCACGCCGCGGTGAATACGTTCCCGGGCCTTGTACACACCGCCCGTCACACCACGAGAGTTTGTAACACCCGAAGTCGGTGAGGTAACCATTTGGAGCCAGCCGCCTAAGGTGGGATAGATGATTGGGGTGAAGTCGTAACAAGGTAGCCGTATCGGAAGGTGCGGCTGGATCACCTCCTTTCTAAGGAAAAGGAAACCTGTACGTTGGTCTTGTTTAGTTTTGAGAGGTCTTGTGGGGCCTTAGCTCAGCTGGGAGAGCGCCTGCTTTGCACGCAGGAGGTCAGCGGTTCGATCCCGCTAGGCTCCATTAACACTTTAAGGAGTGTTAAGATTGAACATTGAAAATTGAATATCTATATCAAATAGTAACAAGAAAATAAACCGAAACGCTGTAAATATTTAAAGAGTTTAGGTCGCAAGACCAAAAATAAGGTTAAGTTAATAAGGGCGCACGGTGGATGCCTTGGCACTAGAAGCCGAAGAAGGACGTGACAAACGACGAAATGCTTTGGGGAGCTGTAAGTAAGCGACGATCCAGAGATGTCCGAATGGGGGAACCCACTAGCTGATGGCTAGTACTCCTATCTGTTAAGGATAGGTAGAGGAAGACGCAGTGAACTGAAACATCTAAGTAGCTGCAGGAAGAGAAAGCAAAAGCGATTGCCTGAGTAGCGGCGAGCGAAACGGCAGGAGGGCAAACCGAGGAGTTTACTCCTCGGGGTTGTAGGACTGCAATGTGGACTTAAAGATTATAGAAGAATGACATGGGAAGGTCAGCCAAAGAGAGTAAGAGCCTCGTATTCGAAATAGTCTTTATACCTAGCAGTATCCTGAGTACGGTGGGACACGAGAAATCCCGTCGGAATCTGGGAGGACCATCTCCCAACCCTAAATACTCTCTAGTGACCGATAGTGAACCAGTACCGTGAGGGAAAGGTGAAAAGCACCCCGGGAGGGGAGTGAAATAGAACCTGAAACCGTGTGCCTACAACAAGTTCGAGCCCGTTAATGGGTGAGAGCGTGCCTTTTGTAGAATGAACCGGCGAGTTACGATATGATGCGAGGTTAAGTTGAAGAGACGGAGCCGTAGGGAAACCGAGTCTGAATAGGGCGGATTAGTATTATGTCGTAGACCCGAAACCATGTGACCTACCCATGAGCAGGTTGAAGGTGAGGTAAAACTCACTGGAGGACCGAACCAGGGCACGTTGAAAAGTGCTTGGATGACTTGTGGGTAGCGGAGAAATTCCAAACGAACTTGGAGATAGCTGGTTCTCTCCGAAATAGCTTTAGGGCTAGCGTCGACATTAAGATTCTTGGAGGTAGAGCACTGTTTGGGTGAGGGGTCCATCCCGGATTACCAATCTCAGATAAACTCCGAATGCCAATGAATTATGGTCGGCAGTCAGACTGCGAGTGCTAAGATCCGTAGTCGAAAGGGAAACAGCCCAGACCACCAGCTAAGGTCCCAAAATAATTGTTAAGTGGAAAAGGATGTGGGGTTGCACAGACAACTAGGATGTTAGCTTAGAAGCAGCTATTCATTCAAAGAGTGCGTAATAGCTCACTAGTCGAGTGACCCTGCGCCGAAAATGTACCGGGGCTAAAACAATTTACCGAAGCTGTGGATACCTTTATAGGTATGGTAGGAGAGCGTTCTATGTGTGGAGAAGGTGTACCGTGAGGAGCGCTGGAACGCATAGAAGTGAGAATGCCGGTATGAGTAGCGAAAGACAGGTGAGAATCCTGTCCACCGTAAGACTAAGGTTTCCAGGGGAAGGCTCGTCCGCCCTGGGTTAGTCGGGACCTAAGGAGAGACCGAAAGGTGTATCCGATGGACAACAGGTTGATATTCCTGTACTAGAGTATGTAGTGAAGGAGGGACGCAGTAGGCTAACTAAAGCGTGCGACTGGAAGTGCACGTCTAAGCAGTGAGGTGTGAATTGAGTTAAATGCTTAATTCTATAACATTGAGCTGTGATGGGGAGCGAAGTTTAGTAGCGAAGTTAGTGACGTCACACTGCCAAGAAAAGCTTCTAGCGTTAATCATACTCTACCCGTACCGCAAACCGACACAGGTAGTCGAGGCGAGTAGCCTCAGGTGAGCGAGAGAACTCTCGTTAAGGAACTCGGCAAAATGACCCCGTAACTTCGGGAGAAGGGGTGCTGGCTTTAAGTCAGCCGCAGTGAATAGGCCCAAGCAACTGTTTATCAAAAACACAGCTCTCTGCTAAATCGTAAGATGATGTATAGGGGGTGACGCCTGCCCGGTGCTGGAAGGTTAAGAGGAGTGCTTAGCGTAAGCGAAGGTATGAATTGAAGCCCCAGTAAACGGCGGCCGTAACTATAACGGTCCTAAGGTAGCGAAATTCCTTGTCGGGTAAGTTCCGACCCGCACGAAAGGCGTAATGATTTGGGCACTGTCTCAACGAGAGACTCGGTGAAATTTTAGTACCTGTGAAGATGCAGGTTACCCGCGACAGGACGGAAAGACCCCATGGAGCTTTACTGCAGTTTGATATTGAGTGTCTGTGCCACATGTACAGGATAGGTAGGAGCCATTGAGATCGGGACGCCAGTTTCGATGGAGGCGTTGTTGGGATACTACCCTTGTGTTATGGCCACTCTAACCCGGTAGGTTCATCATCTACGGAGACAGTGTCTGACGGGCAGTTTGACTGGGGCGGTCGCCTCCTAAAAGGTAACGGAGGCGCCCAAAGGTTCCCTCAGAATGGTTGGAAATCATTCGCAGAGTGTAAAGGTATAAGGGAGCTTGACTGCGAGAGCTACAACTCGAGCAGGGACGAAAGTCGGGCTTAGTGATCCGGTGGTTCCGTATGGAAGGGCCATCGCTCAACGGATAAAAGCTACCCTGGGGATAACAGGCTTATCTCCCCCAAGAGTTCACATCGACGGGGAGGTTTGGCACCTCGATGTCGGCTCGTCGCATCCTGGGGCTGTAGTCGGTCCCAAGGGTTGGGCTGTTCGCCCATTAAAGCGGCACGCGAGCTGGGTTCAGAACGTCGTGAGACAGTTCGGTCCCTATCCGTCGCGGGCGTAGGAAATTTGAGAGGATCTGCTCCTAGTACGAGAGGACCAGAGTGGACTTACCGCTGGTGTACCAGTTGTCTTGCCAAAGGCATCGCTGGGTAGCTATGTAGGGAAGGGATAAACGCTGAAAGCATCTAAGTGTGAAACCCACCTCAAGATGAGATTTCCCATGATTTTATATCAGTAAGAGCCCTGAGAGATGATCAGGTAGATAGGTTAGAAGTGGAAGTTGTGTGAGCAATGGAGCGGACTAATACTAATAGCTCGAGGACTTATCCAAAGAGTCAGAAGATATTGACAATGTAAGGTTAACTTGTTAGAATATAGATGTTCAATTTTGAATGTTTAATCATTCAGAGTTAAGTGACGATAGCCTAGGAGATACACCTGTACCCATGCCGAACACAGCAGTTAAGCCCTAGAACGCCGGAAGTAGTTGGGGGTTGCCCCCTGTGAGATAAGGTAGTCGCTTAGCAAGAGATTGAGCCTAGTAGATACTAGGCTCATTTGGGAGTTTAGCTCAGCTAAGGAGAACGCAAGTTCGACTTTGTCGAAACTGACGTAAGTCAGTGCACGACAGGGATCCAGTGAGTTAAACGACCATTTGGGAGTTTAGCTCAGCTGGGAGAGCATCTGCCTTACAAGCAGAGGGTCAGCGGTTCGATCCCGTTAACTCCCATAGGTCCCGTAGTGTAGCGGTTATCACGTCGCCCTGTCACGGCGAAGATCGCGGGTTCGATTCCCGTCGGGACCGTTAAGATAATGAAAATTATTTTAAGACTCGTTAGCTCAGTTGGTAGAGCAATTGACTTTTAATCAATGGGTCACTGGTTCGAGCCCAGTACGGGTCATATTTTGCGGGTTTGGCGGAATTGGCAGACGCACCAGATTTAGGATCTGGCGCTTTACGGCGTGGGGGTTCAAGTCCCTTAACCCGCATAAGAGAATAATAATGAGCCGGCTTAGCTCAGTTGGTAGAGCATCTGATTTGTAATCAGAGGGTCGCGTGTTCAAGTCATGTAGCCGGCATTTTTTTATATAAAGAAAGCAATGCGAACGTAGTTCAGTGGTAGAACACCACCTTGCCAAGGTGGGGGTCGCGGGTTCGAATCCCGTCGTTCGCTTGAGGAGGCCGGGGTGGCGGAACTGGCAGACGCACAGGACTTAAAATCCTGCGATTGGTAACGATCGTACCGGTTCGATTCCGGTCCTCGGCATAGACAAAGGTTGAAAGAAGCACCCTTAGCTCAACTGGATAGAGTACCTGACTACGAATCAGGCGGTTAGAGGTTCGACTCCTCTAGGGTGCATGGTCGCAAGGCTATGTAATAATTGAATAGGAACGAGCACCCTTAGCTCAACTGGATAGAGTACCTGACTACGAATCAGGCGGTTAGAGGTTCGACTCCTCTAGGGTGCATAAAGCGGTAGCTTTAGATCGGGAAGTAGCTCAGCTTGGTAGAGTACTTGGTTTGGGACCAAGGTGTCGCAGGTTCGAATCCTGTCTTCCCGATATTATGGCGGTGTAGCTCAGCTGGCTAGAGCGTCCGGTTCATACCCGGGAGGTCGGGGGTTCGATCCCCTTCGCCGCTATATTGTTGATCTTGTTGGACCTTTAGCTCAGCTGGTTAGAGCTCTCGGCTCATAACCGAGTGGTCGTAGGTTCAAGTCCTACAAGGTCCATTATTATCTTGGAGGATTACCCAAGTCCGGCTGAAGGGAACGGTCTTGAAAACCGTCAGGCGTGTAAAAGCGTGCGTGGGTTCGAATCCCACATCCTCCTTAATATTAACGCGGGATGGAGCAGCTCGGTAGCTCGTCGGGCTCATAACCCGAAGGTCGTAGGTTCAAATCCTGCTCCCGCAATTTGGCTCGGTAGCTCAGTTGGTAGAGCAATGGATTGAAGCTCCATGTGTCGGCGGTTCGATTCCGTCTCGCGCCATTTCTTTTAATAATAAGCGGGTGTAGTTTAGTGGTAAAACTACAGCCTTCCAAGCTGTTGTCGCGAGTTCGATTCTCGTCACCCGCTTTGAACATAGGTTCATTACCAAGTTTTTAACTTGGGCGCGTAGCTCAGGTGGTTAGAGCGCACGCCTGATAAGCGTGAGGTCGGTGGTTCGAGTCCACTCGTGCCCATTTTGGAGAATTACTCAAGAGGCTGAAGAGGACGGTTTGCTAAATCGTTAGGTCGGGTAACTGGCGCGGGGGTTCGAATCCCCCATTCTCCGTATAATTTCGAAGTTTGAGATATCATCTCAAACTATTTTTTATATTTTTGAAGGTTTTGTCTATGTTCTTGAATCGATTCTTTAAAATTTTTAGTTTTGTGTTTGTTTTAACTGTTTCAGGAATTTTATTTCTTTTTCCATCTGTTAGAACTTCGATTGTTTTAAAATCTTCTGATCTATTAGCTATTGTTGATAAGGCAGTATCGGTACCATTTGTTGTTGTGGAATCTAAGGCAAAGGATTTAAAGGATTTATCTGAATTAAATGATGAAAACCGTTCGTTAAAATCACGTCTTTATCAAAAGGATATAGACCAGTCAAAACTTAACCGTTTGGAATCAGAAAATAGAGAATTAAAGGATTTGATGTCAATCAAAAATTCTGTATCGGGTTCTAAACAAATCGTTAGTGAGATTATTGACCGTAATTATGGTTCTTGGGATCAGGAATTTGTTATTGATAAAGGTAGTTCAGATGGAATTTCTGATTCCATGTTTGTTCTTTCATCTGGTGGTGTCATTGGTGTGGTAGAAAGTATAGAGAAAAATTCTAGTAAAGTAAAATTATTAGTCGAAGATACTATTTCTTCACAACACCTGACGTTTAAAATTGAGAGTCAAGGTCAATCTATTTTTGCCTTATTAAATGGTTATGATGAGAAGACGGGTGAGTTTCGGTTGTTGCAAATTGGAGATCCAGTTGAAATTAAAAAAGGATCTCTGGTTTCAACAAGTGGTTTAGGAAAATATAAGAGTAGTGACTTACCTCTTGGTACAGTGACTTCTACTCAAAAGGCATCTGATCAGTTAGGGCAAGAAATTCGTGTGAAACCAAAGGCTAATTTAGATGTCAATCGTTATGTACTATTGATTGGAGAGTAGTGTGAAAGTCATACGTAAGTACCATTTTTTCCCTTTAATCTTATTCTTATCTTTATTTGTTGACGGGCAGATCTCTTTTCTTATTTCTCGTTTCTGTCCAAGCTCCTTTGAATCTACTTCATTTTTATTTCTATATGGTTTTATGTTATTGAGTCTCTATTTCTCTGAGATAGCTAGTATTTGGTGGGGAGTCTTCTTTGGTTTTTGTTTTGATGTGTATTTTTTACACACCCTAGGAATTGCCTTCCTAGTATTTCCTTTACTACAGGTGATTTTTTATCGGTGTAATCAGATTATTTTGGTCAATCGATTGACTCGTTTTTTTACATTTTTATTAACGATTCTATTATTTCAGATTTTAACAAACCTTCTTTTGATTCTTTTTATTGGTATAAAATTTAACTGGATTACATTAATTATTTACCAAATTTCCCCAAGTTTAATTTTGAATGTACTTCTATTAATAGTATTACAGCCATTACTTGAAAAGATTTATTTATAAACTCGAAATAAAAATGTAACAATAGCGTAATATAAATTTTTAAAAAATTTGTTATACTAGTTAGTGTCTTATTAGAAAGGGAAAATTTATCTAATGAAGAAAAAATTATTTGCCACAATCTTATTGAGTACAGTTGCTTTATCACAAGGTGCTGTTGTAGCTGGTGTATCAGCTGACTCAACAGATGATAAGATTGCTGCTCAAGATAACAAAATCAATAGTATTAATCAACAACAACAAAGTGCACAAGCTCAGGTAGATCAAATTCAAGGTCAAGTATCTGAAATTAAAAAACAACAAGAAAATCTTCAAGCTGAAAATGACCGTTTGAATGAAGAATCTGAACGATTGTCAGCTGAGATTGATGAGTTGTCAAAAAATATTGTTGCTCGTCAAGAATCACTTGCAAATCAAGCACGTAGTGCTCAAACAACTGGGACTGCAACAAGCTATATTAATGCGATTGTTAGCTCTGGATCTTTGACAGAAGCTATCTCACGTATTTCTGCTATGAACGAAATTGCAGATGCTAACAACAAAATGTTGCAAGAGCAAAAACGTGATAAAGAAGAGATTGCACAAAAACAAAAAGAAAACAACGATGCTATCAATACTGTCATTGCAAACAAACAGCAATTAGAAGATGATGCGCAAGCTTTGTCAACAAAAGAAGCTGAGTTGAAAGTAGCACAATTGAACTTGGCTGCTGAAAAATCAACTGCTGAAAACGAAAAGAATGCTTTGTTGCAACAAAAAGCGGAAGCTGAAAAAGCAGCAGCAGCAGCGGCAGCAGCTGAAGCAGCTTACCGTGCAAAACAAAAAGAACAACAAGCAGCTGTTAAAGCTTCAGCTAATACAACTCTTCAAGCACAAGTTCAAGCGGCAGCTCAAACACCTGCTGCAACACCAGCGGCAGCACAAACTCAAGCAGCACCTCAACCTGCTGTTCAAACTCAAGCAGCGGCTGCACCAGTAGCAACTACTTCTCGTCCAACTTATAGTACATCTGCATCATCTTATCCAGTTGGTGAATGTACATGGGGTGCGAAGACATTGGCTCCATGGGCTGGCGATTACTGGGGCAACGGTGGTCAATGGGCTGCAAGTGCAGCGGCTGCTGGATTCCGTACAGGATCTCAACCACAAGTTGGTGCTATTGCATGTTGGAATGATGGTGGATATGGACACGTAGCAGTCGTTACAGCTGTTCAATCTACAACAAGTATCCAAGTTTCTGAATCTAACTATAACGGTATCCGTAGTATTGGTAACTACCGTGGTTGGTTCAACCCAACAACAGCTCAAGGTACTGTTACTTATATCTATCCAAACTAAGAATAAAAAAGAAGCAGGACAGTTGTTCTGCTTCTTTTTTTGAAATAGTGTCGGTAGAGCCGGATTTTGTATTTTCCATAAATTAATATTTGAATATTTGCTTAAAAAGCGATAAAATGTTTACAGGAGAAATTTGTGCTGACTGTACAATATGGTTTTAGATTTTACTGGAGGAAATCATGTCATTTTCTGATTTAATGCTCTTTGCTTTGTCGTCAAATCAAGAATTGGCTCAACGTGTGTCTCGCGAAATGGGACTACCGCTTGGAAAGTCAACGGTTCGTCAATTTTCTGATGGAGAAATTCAGGTTAATATTGAAGAATCAATCCGTGGGAAAGATGTTTATATTTTGCAATCCACTAGCTCACCGGTCAATGATAATCTTATGGAAATTTTGATTATGGTAGATGCGTTGAAACGGGCTAGTGCGCAATCTATTAATGTGGTGATGCCGTATTACGGCTATGCTCGTCAAGACCGGAAAGCTCGGGCTCGTGAACCAATCACTTCTAAGTTGGTAGCAAATATGCTTGAGGTTGCTGGAGTTGATCGTCTGTTGACAATTGATTTGCACGCTGCTCAAATTCAAGGTTTCTTTGATATTCCTGTTGACCACTTGATGGGTGCGCCTTTGATCGCAGACTATTTCGAACGTCGCGGGATGATTGGAAAAGACTATGTTGTTGTCAGTCCAGATCATGGTGGTGTGACTCGTGCTCGGAAATTAGCTGAATTTTTGAAGACTCCGATTGCGATTATAGATAAACGCCGGAGTGTCGATAAGATGAATACGAGTGAAGTGATGAATATCATTGGGAGTGTTGAAGGTAAAACTTGTATTTTGATTGATGATATGATTGATACAGCTGGTACAATCTGTCATGCGGCGGATGCCCTTGCTGAAGCAGGAGCTATAGAGGTTTATGCAAGCTGTACGCACCCAGTTTTATCAGGTCCAGCGATGGACAACATTCAAAAATCAGCCATTAAGAAGTTGGTGGTATTGGATACGATTTATCTACCGGAAGATCGATTGATTGATAAGATTGAGCAAATTTCGATTGCGAAGCTCCTTGCTGAGGCCATTGTTCGCATTCATGAAAATCGTCCTCTTTCCCCTCTATTTGAAATCGGAAATGCCAAAAAATGTTAACAATAAGGAGGCTGAAAAACAGCCTCTTTTGTTTAGGAGGAAATACAAATGGAAATCAGAAAATGGTGGAAGGATCTAAAAAAAGAAAAGGTACGGAAAAAACTGGTTCAAGCAGCTAAAGAACTAGAAGCAAAGACGGATCCTAGTTTGCCCAAGAAGAAGTTGCCAGAGAATAGGGCTGTGAAATAGTTTAGAAAAGACACCACATCTTGTAATTTTATCTTTCAAATAGGTCCTAACCTTAAACTTTTTTTTAAAAAAACTAAAAAAAGTCTTGACATAGGAAGAATATCCTAGTATACTAGTCATAGTTACGAAGTAACGAATAATTTTTGAAAAGAAAAAAGGAGATAAAACAATGAAAAAAGTTTTATTATCATCGGTAGCAGCTCTTGCTGTATTTGCAGCAGCAGCTCCAGCATTTGCAGAACAAGGAAAATTTGTTGAGACAGCTCGTACAGAAGTTCGTGATGCTCAAGGTAAAGTTACAGGATGGAACATCACTGTAAGCGATGGAAAAGAATCACATACAAGCTTTAGCCCAGCATATGATGGTGGTCAAGTTGTTGGAGATACTGATCTTCACAACCCTAAAGTTAAAGATCCATTTAAAAATGGTCCCACAACAGTTAAAACTGAAAAAACAAACAAACATGTTCGTGTAACTGTTCTTGATGGTGGTGGACGTCCAGTTCCAGGTGCTACTATTGACTTTATGTACAAAGGATATTCTATCGGTTCTGCTGTAACAAATGTTGGTGGAGATGCTGAAATTGAATACTTGTTCAACGAAGGTGATGTTGTAGAATTCCGCGTTGGTAAAACAGCTACAGACTTTAAAGAACTTGTAACAGCTACTGGTTCAGTAACAGTTACTGCTGATATGTACACTAACGGTTCAGTAACACTTCCATACAAATTGGATGACCGTGCTGCAACAATCAACACAAACTCTAAAGATGTAAAAGCTTCTGACAACAACCAAAATAAAGAAGAAGCTAAATCAGAAGCTCAAAAAACTGAAAAAGGAGCTAAAGCAGCTAAAGATGGTAAAGCAGCATCAGCTCAAGCTGGTAAAGCTCTTCCAAAAACAAGCGCAGCTAAATAATTTGATTATTAATTAGCTCGTAAAATATCACTGGACCTTCGGGTTCAGTGTTATTTTTTAGAAAAAATCATCAAGAGGAGATCAATCAATGAAAAGAGCTGGGGAAAAAAGTTCAAATAAATTGGGTCTTGTGATTGCTGCTCTTGTTGCAGTTGTTGTTCTTGTTGCTGGATTTATTTTCTTTAATCCATTTGGAGGAACTAAGTCATCTAGCACGGCTAAAAAAACAACTGGAACAAGTTCAACCAAGCAAGAAACTAAATATGAACCAAGTCAAGAAGAAAAAGATTACTTGAAAAATCGTTTTGCTCAGTTAACAGCTGTTAACCCTGAGGCAATCGCTTATGTCTATGCACCGGGTACTGAGTTGGATGAACCTGTTGTACAAACCACTGACAATGAAACTTATTTGAATAAGACGTTTGATGGTGGAAATGAACCATACATGGGGACAGTCTTCATGGATATGGACAACAAGAAAGACTTCAGTGATCGTTTGACTTGGTTGTTTGGTCATGCTCGTGGTAGTAAGGTCGGCGATCATCGCATGTTTAATGATGTCAACTACTATGACAAACAAGAGTATTTAGACCAACATCCGTATGTTGTGATTGAGACACCAGAGCGGAAATATTATTATGAAGTAATGGGATTGGTCATTGTCCCAGAGGACACCGCTTTCTACCGTACAAGCTTTACTGATGACAATGATTTTACGACACAATTGAAGAATATCTATGAGTCAGCTCGTACGAAGAATCCTAATATCAAGATCAAAGCATCTGATAAGTATTTAGTATTGTCAACTTGTCGTGAAGAGGATGAAACCATTCGTTCTAACCTCTACCTTCGTCAAATTCCTGATTCAGAAATGAAGGATTTTGTGGCAAAACATGCGGATCAATTGAAATATGTGGCAACACGTGGTCAACAATAATGGCTTGAAAGACTTAGCATTGCTAAGTCTTTTTTTCATGGAAGGATTTTTGAAATGTCCTTTGGTGGTCAGCAAAAGGTGGGGATCTGGCTTGTTCTTTTGCGATGGGGTCCTATTTATAGTATAATGAATATAAGTGTTTTTGGAGGTGGATTATGGATTTAACGAAACGTTTTAATAAAAATCTGAATCGGATCGAAGTTTCTTTGATTCGTCAGTTCGATCAATCAATTTCTTCCATTCCTGGTGTCTTGCGTTTGACTTTGGGGGAACCGGATTTTACAACTCCTGAACATGTAAAAGAAGCAGGAAAGGCTGCCATTGATGCGAATTTTAGCCATTACACTGGGATGAGTGGTTTGCTGGCTTTGCGTGAGGCTGCGAGTCAGTTTGTGGCTGATAAATATGGTATTTACTACCGTCCTGAAGATGAGATATTGGTGACGATCGGTGCGACTGAAGCCCTATCTGCAACCTTGACAGCAATCTTGGAACCTGGAGATGTAGTGCTTCTTCCGGCACCAGCTTATCCTGGTTATGAACCGATTGTGAATTTGGTTGGGGCGGAGATTATTGAAATTGATACGACAGCAGATCGTTTTGTCTTGACTCCTGAAAAGTTGGAAAAGGCCATTCTAGAGCAGGGTGAAAAATTGAAGGCTGTTATTCTTAATTATCCAGCTAATCCAACGGGTGTCACTTATTCGTGCGAACAGATGGCAGAATTAGCTGCTGTCTTAAAAAAATATGAAGTCTTTGTGATTTGTGATGAAGTCTATTCAGAGTTGACTTATACTGGAGAAGCGCATGTCTCTATGGCCTCCTTTATTCCTGAGCAGACTATTGTCATTAATGGCTTGTCCAAATCTCATGCCATGACAGGCTGGCGGCTTGGCTTTATCTTTGCGCCTGCTGCATTGACGGCCCAACTCATCAAGAGCCATCAGTATTTGGTAACGGCTGCTGGAACCATGAACCAGTATGCTGCGATCGAAGCTTTGACGGAAGGTCGGGATGATGCGGAGCCAATGAAGAAGGAATATGTGAAGCGTCGGGATTATATTATCGAACAGATGTCCGCACTTGGGTTTGAGATTATTAAGCCAGATGGAGCCTTTTATATTTTTGCTAAAATCCCAGCTGGTTATAATCAAGATTCCTTTGCTTTCTTGCAGGATTTTGCGCGTGAAAAAGCGGTTGCTTTCATTCCTGGTGCTGCTTTTGGTCAATATGGTGAAGGCTATGTGCGTTTGTCGTATGCAGCCAGCATGGAGGTTATCAAGGAAGCAATGAAACGCTTGAAGGAGTATATGGAAGAACATGCTGGAGTCAATTGAGACCCGGGGAATTGTCCTGTATAATCGGGAGTTTCGTGAGGATGACAAGCTGGTCAAAATCTTCACAGAGAAGTCAGGGAAGCGGATGTTTTTTGTGAAACATGCGGGAAAATCACGGTTGAATCCCATGTTGCAACCTTTAGTAACGGCAGATATGTTGTTGAAAATCAATGATGATGGGTTGAGTTATATTGATGATTTTCAAGATGTGCAGGTTTATAAGAAAATCAATGCAGATCTTTTTGCCCTTTCTTATGCGACCTATGTTCTGGCGCTTGCGGATGCAAGTATTCAGGATAATCAAGTGGATCCGGCCCTGTTTGCTTTTTTGGAAAAGACCTTGTCTTTGATGGAAGAGGGACTGGATTATGAGGTTTTAACCAATATTTTTGAGATTCAGATTCTATCACGATTTGGAGTTATCTTGAATCTGCATGAATGCTGTTTCTGTCATCGGGTTGGACTTCCTTTTGATTACTCTTTTCGGTATAGTGGGGTGCTTTGTCCGGATCACTATGATCAGGATGAGAGACGCGCTCACTGGCATCCGAATGTTCTCTATTTATTGGATCAGTTTCAAGCAGTACGATTCAGTGAGTTAGAGACGATTTCCCTACAAGCGGAGATGAAAGCAGCTCTGCGTCAGGCAATTGATCAGTTGTATGAGGAGTATGTAGGGATCCATTTAAAAGCTAAAAAGTTTATCGATTCCTTGAGTGATTGGGGAGCGATTATGAAAGATTCATCTGGAGGTGAAACATGAAAAAAATTGCAGTAGATGCAATGGGGGGCGATAATGCACCTCAAGCCTTGGTAGAAGGTGTGAATCAAGCCATTCGTGATTTTGATGATATTGAGATTGTCTTGTATGGCGATGAGGCAAAAATCAAAGACTATTTAACCGCAACAGAACGTGTATCGATTGTGCATACGGAAGAAAAAATCGATTCAGATGATGAGCCAACGCGGGCCATTCGTCGGAAGAAAAAGGCTTCTATGGTCTTAGCTGCCAAGGATGTGAAGGCTGGTGAGGTCGATGCCATGCTATCTGCGGGAAATACAGGTGCGCTATTGGTGGCTGGTTTCTTTATCGTTGGCCGCATCAAAGGGGTGGAACGACCTGGCTTGATGTCGACACTTCCGACGGTTGATGGTCGTGGCTATGATATGCTAGACTTAGGGGCCAATGCGGAAAATACACCAGAGCACTTGCATCAGTATGCTGTGATGGGATCCTACTATGCTGAAAATGTTCGTGGGATTCAAAAACCACGCGTGGGTCTATTGAATAATGGGACAGAAGCTAGTAAGGGAGATCCTTTGCGCAAGGAAACCTACCAACTGTTATCTGAGGATGAGTCGATTCATTTTGTTGGGAACGTGGAAGCGCGTGACTTGATGAATGGTGTTGCTGATGTCGTTGTGGCGGATGGTTTTACAGGAAACGCTGTCTTGAAAACGATGGAAGGAACGGCTTTTGGGATCTTGAAGCAATTGAAACAAGCGATTGCCACTGGAAACTGGAAGGCGAAATTGGGAGCATTTCTGCTCAAGGACCGTTTGAAATCATTGAAGCAAACCTTGGATTTCTCAGATGTTGGAGGAGCGGTCTTGTTTGGTCTTCAAGCACCTGTTGTTAAAACGCATGGTTCGAGTGATGCCAAAGCTGTCTATAGCACGATTCGTCAGATTCGGACCATGTTAGAGACAGATGTTGTTGGAAAATCAGTGAAGGAATTATCGAAGGAAGGGTAATGTATGAGTAAACAAAACGAAATTTTAGCTACAATTGAGGAATTTCTCAAAGATCGCAAGGGACCAGATTTTCAAGTATCTTTGGAATCTGACTTACGTAAGGATTTACAAGCAGACTCTGTTGAATTGATGGAATTTATTATCAATCTTGAGGATGAATACCAAATTGAGATTCCGGACAAGGCTATTGATGAATTTAACACAGTAGGGGATGTTGTCGACTATATCGAAAAACGAACTGCTGGTCACTAATGAAAAAGGGATCGTTCAGAGATTATTCTGGAGGGTCTTTTTTTCTGTTCTTTTTATTCGGATTCTGCTTATATTGTACGGAATTTTATTGAAAATACACTTTGTATGTGATAGAATGAAGGTGATAAAATACGAAAGGCGAACAAAGTCATGACCAATCAACTGATTTATACTGGAAAAGCTAAGGATATCTATACTACTGAGGACGAACATGTGATTAAGTCGGTCTATAAGGACCAAGCCACTATGCTGAATGGGGCTCGTAAGGAGACGATTAAGGGAAAAGGTGTGCTAAATAATCAGATTTCGTCTCTTATTTTTGAAAAATTGAATGCTGCGGGTGTAGCTACTCACTTTATAAAACGTATTTCTGACACAGAACAACTCAACAAGAAAGTAAAAATTATTCCTTTGGAGGTGGTTCTTCGTAATGTGACTGCGGGTTCTTTCTCTAAACGTTTTGGCGTTGAAGAAGGTTTGGACTTGAAAACTCCAATCGTTGAATTTTACTATAAAAACGATGAGTTGGATGACCCATTCATCAATGATGAGCATGTGAAGTTTTTGGATATTGCCAATGATGAACAAATTGCTTATATTAAGGAAGAAACGCGTCGTATCAATGAATTGCTGAAGGATTGGTTTGCACAAATTGGTCTTCGCTTGATTGACTTCAAATTGGAATTTGGTTTTGATAAGGATGGCAAGATCATCTTGGCGGATGAATTCTCTCCAGATAACTGTCGCCTTTGGGATGCTGAAGGGCACCATATGGACAAGGATGTTTTCCGTAGAGATTTGGGCAGTTTAACGGATGTATATAAGGTTGTGTTAGAGAAGTTGCAAGACTTGAAATAATTTGGTTGAAACGGAAAACCTTCGTCTTCGATAACATGTTTGAATAGAAATAAAGGAAATAAAATGGATAAACGTATTTTCGTTGAGAAAAAAGCTGATTTTCGTGTAAAATCAGACTCTTTAGTAAAAGAATTGCAGCATAATCTTCAGTTGAAAACATTGAAGGATCTTCGGATTGTTCAGGTTTACGATGTTTTTGGTTTGGCAGAGGACTTGTTTGCGCGTGCGGAAAAACATATCTTCTCTGAGCAAGTGACCGATACTGTTTTGGATGAAGCTACGGTTCAGACTGATCTTGAGAAATATGCTTTCTTTGCGATCGAAAGCTTACCTGGTCAATTTGACCAACGTGCGGCATCTTCACAAGAAGCTTTGCTGTTGTTGGGTAGTTCAAATGACGTAACAGTGAATACAGCGCAATTGTACTTGGTTAACAAGGATATCGATGCGAATGAGTTGGAAGCTGTTAAAAACTACCTTTTGAACCCAGTGGATTCTCGTTTCAAAGATATCACTGTTGGCATTGCGAAACAGGATTTCTCTGAGTCTGACAAGACCATTCCAAGCTTGGATTTCTTTGAAAGGTATACGGCAGAAGATTTTGCACAGTATAAGGCTGAGCAAGGATTGGCCATGGAAGTGGATGACCTTCTCTTCATTCAAGATTACTTCAAATCCATTGGACGTGTACCAACTGAGACTGAGCTTAAGGTTTTGGATACTTACTGGTCTGACCACTGTCGTCACACGACTTTCGAAACTGAGTTGAAAACCATCGACTTCTCAGCTTCTAAATTTAAAAAACAATTGCAAGCGACTTATGACAAGTATATTGCCATGCGTGATGAGTTGGGACGTACAGAAAAACCTCAAACCTTGATGGATATGGCAACTATTTTTGGCCGTTATGAGCGTGCTAATGGTCGTTTGGATGACATGGAAGTGTCTGATGAAATCAATGCCTGCTCTGTTGAAATTGAAGTGGATGTCAATGGTGTCAAAGAACCATGGCTTCTCATGTTCAAGAACGAAACGCACAACCACCCAACGGAGATCGAACCATTTGGTGGAGCGGCTACTTGTATCGGTGGTGCCATTCGTGACCCATTGTCAGGTCGTTCATACGTTTACCAAGCCATGCGTATCTCAGGTGCTGGTGATATTACAACACCAATTGCTGAAACTCGCGCTGGTAAATTGCCACAACAAGTGATTTCTAAAACAGCGGCTCACGGTTATTCTTCATACGGTAACCAAATTGGTTTGGCGACAACTTATGTTCGTGAATACTTCCACCCAGGTTTTGTTGCTAAGCGTATGGAGCTAGGTGCAGTTGTCGGTGCGGCTCCTAAAGAAAATGTGGTTCGTGAAAAACCTGAAGCAGGTGATGTGATTATCTTGCTTGGTGGTAAGACTGGACGTGACGGTGTCGGTGGTGCGACAGGTTCTTCTAAAGTTCAAACGGTTGAATCTGTTGAAACAGCTGGTGCTGAGGTTCAAAAAGGAAATGCCATCGAAGAACGTAAGATTCAACGTCTTTTCCGTAATGGAGAAGTGACCCGTCTGATCAAGAAATCAAATGACTTTGGTGCCGGTGGTGTCTGTGTGGCGATCGGTGAATTGGCAGATGGTCTTGAAATTGATCTAGACAAAGTGCCATTGAAATACCAAGGTTTGAACGGTACAGAAATTGCTATCTCAGAATCTCAAGAACGGATGGCTGTAGTGGTTCGTCCAGAAGATGTAGATGCTTTCGTTGCAGCATGTAATAAAGAAAATATTGATGCTGTTGTTGTTGCGACAGTGACGGAAAAACCAAATCTTGTTATGCACTGGAATGGTGAAACCATCGTTGATTTGGAACGTCGTTTCCTTGATACAAACGGTGTACGTGTGGTTGTAGATGCTAAGGTGGTTGACAAGGATGTCAAGCTTCCAGAAGAACGTCAAACATCTGCTGAAACCCTTGAAGCGGATACTCTTGAAGTCTTGGCTGACCTGAACCATGCCAGTCAAAAAGGTTTACAAACCATCTTTGATAGCTCGGTTGGTCGTTCAACAGTTAATCACCCACTTGGTGGTCGCTACCAAATCACACCAACGGAAGCTTCTGTACAGAAATTGCCAGTCCAACATGGCGTGACAACAACTGCATCTGTTATGGCGCAAGGATTCAACCCTTATGTAGCAGAATGGTCTCCATATCATGGCGCTGCTTATGCGGTCATCGAAGCCACAGCTCGTTTGGTTGCTGCTGGTGCAAACTGGTCTAAGGCTCGTTTCTCTTATCAGGAATACTTCGAGCGTATGGATAAACGAGCAGAGCGTTTTGGTCAACCAGTCTCAGCTCTCCTTGGATCAATCGAAGCTCAGATTCAACTTGGTTTGCCATCTATCGGTGGAAAAGACTCTATGTCTGGTACCTTTGAAGAATTGACAGTACCACCAACCTTGGTTGCTTTTGGGGTAACAACTGCGGATAGCCGTAAGGTCCTTTCTCCAGAATTTAAAGCTACTGGTGAAAATATCTATTACATCCCAGGTCAAGCTTTGGCACAAGAAATTGACTTTGATCTTATCAAGTCTAACTTTGCTCAATTTGAAGCCATCCAAGCTGATCACAAAGTAACAGCAGCATCAGCTGTCAAATATGGTGGTGTCCTTGAAGCTCTTGCCCTTGCAACCTTTGGGAACCATATCGGAGCAAACGTTGAATTAGATGACCTTGACACTAGCTTGACAGCCCAATTGGGTGGATTCGTCTTCGCATCGCCTGAAGACATTGCAGGTGTTGCTAAGATCGGACAAACAGTAGCTGACTTTACACTTACTGTCAATGGTGTAACGCTTGATGGACACAAACTTGACAGTGCTTTCCAAAGTAAATTGGAAGAAGTTTACCCAACGGAATTTGCACAGGCAACTGAGTTGGAAGAAGTACCAGCTGTGGCATCAGATGCTGTGATCAAAGCTAAAGAAACAGTTGATACACCAGTGGTTTATATCCCAGTATTCCCAGGTACTAACTCTGAGTACGATTCAGCTAAGGCCTTTGAAAAAGAAGGGGCAAAAGTCAACTTGGTACCATTTGTCACACTGAATGAAGAAGCTATTGTCAAGTCTGTTGACACTATGGTTGACAATATCGAAAAAGCTAACATTATCTTCTTTGCAGGTGGCTTCTCAGCAGCGGATGAACCAGATGGATCAGCTAAATTCATCGTGAACATCTTGCTGAATGAAAAAGTGCGTGCAGCCATTGATCACTTCATTGAACGCGGTGGCTTGATCATCGGTATCTGTAATGGATTCCAAGCTCTTGTTAAATCAGGTCTTCTTCCATATGGTAACTTTGAAGATGCAAGCAGCATGAGTCCAACCCTCTTCTACAATGATGCCAACCAACACGTGGCTAAAATGGTGGAAACACGGATTGCCAACACGAATTCACCATGGCTTGCCGGAGTAGAAGTTGGTGACATCCATGCCATTCCAGTATCACACGGTGAAGGTAAATTTGTCGTGACAGCTGAGGAATTCGCAGAGCTTCGTGACAATGGTCAAATCTTTACCCAATATGTTGACTTCGAAGGTAAACCAAGCATGGATTCAAAATACAATCCAAATGGTTCTGTCAATGCGATCGAAGGTATCACAAGTAAGAACGGTCAAATCATCGGGAAGATGGGACACTCAGAACGTTTCGAAGACGGTCTCTTCCAAAATATTCCAGGAAATAAAGATCAACATCTCTTTGCGTCAGCGGTTAAATACTTTACTGGAAAATAAAAGGTATACAAAATGACATACGAAGTTAAATCTCTTAATGAAGAATGTGGTATTTTTGGGATCTGGGGACACCCAGATGCTGCAAAACTGACTTATTTCGGATTACACAGTCTTCAACACCGTGGTCAAGAAGGGGCAGGGATCCTTTCAAATGATGCGGGTCAATTAAAACGGTATCGTGATACGGGGCTTCTCTCAGAGGTGTTTCGGAATCCTGCTAACTTGGATAAGTTAACAGGGACGGGAGCGATTGGACATGTTCGCTATGCGACAGCTGGGGAAGCTTCGGTGGATAACATCCAGCCTTTCCTCTTTCGCTTTCATGATACCCAGTTTGGACTTGCTCACAACGGGAATTTGACCAATGCCAAGTCCCTCAAACGGGAGTTAGAAAATAACGGAGCGATCTTTAGCTCAACTTCTGATTCAGAAATCTTAGCGCACTTGATTCGTCGGAGCCACAACCCATCCTTCATGGGTAAGGTGAAAGAAGCCTTGAATACGGTGAAAGGTGGATTTGCTTACCTTCTCATGCTGGAAGATAAGCTGATTGCGGCCTTGGATCCAAATGGTTTCCGTCCTCTTTCGATTGGGAAAATGGCCAATGGCGCAATCGTAGTTTCCTCTGAAACCTGTGCTTTTGAAGTGGTTGGTGCTGAGTGGATCCGCGATGTGAATCCAGGTGAAGTCGTGATCATTGATGATAATGGCATTACTTACGATAACTATACAACGGATACCCAATTGGCTGTTTGCTCGATGGAGTATATCTACTTTGCCCGCCCGGACTCCAATATTCAAGGGGTGAATGTCCATACTGCTCGTAAACGTATGGGGGCTCAATTGGCACGTGAATTCAAACATGAAGCAGATATTGTGGTCGGTGTACCTAACTCTTCACTTAGTGCAGCCATGGGATTTGCGGAAGAATCTGGCCTCCCAAATGAAATGGGCTTGATTAAAAACCAATACACCCAACGTACTTTTATCCAACCAACACAAGAATTGCGTGAGCAAGGGGTTCGGATGAAGCTCTCTGCCGTATCCGGTGTCGTGAAAGGCAAACGGGTTGTCATGATCGATGATTCTATCGTACGTGGGACGACCTCACGTCGTATCGTTAATTTGCTAAAAGAAGCAGGAGCAACAGAGGTTCACGTAGCAATCGGTAGCCCAGCTCTGGCTTATCCATGTTTCTACGGGATTGATATTCAAACGCGTAAGGAATTAATTGCGGCCAATCATACAGTAGAGGAAACACGCGAAATCATTGGTGCGGATAGCTTGACGTATTTGTCAATCGATGGTTTGATTGATTCTATTGGAATTGATACAGATGCCCCGAATGGCGGTCTTTGTGTGGCTTACTTTGATGGTAATTATCCTACGCCTTTGTATGACTACGAAGAACGCTATGTAGAAAGTTTGAAAGAACATACTTCTTTCTATTAAGAGCAGTGCAAAAGAAAAGGAATAAACAAATGACAAATAAAAATGCTTACGCTCCACGTCTCATTACTGACTAAAAGCTAAAGCATTTGTCAGTAGACGCTTTGCCCTATGGGACCAAAGCTAGAGACCTGACTAGTATTTTTAGATAAAATAATTGTTTATCTAAAAATACGTCGCACTCTTTCTCAAAAAAAGAAAAGGATTAAAAAATGACAAATAAGAATGCATACGCTCAATCTGGTGTGGATGTTGAAGCGGGTTATGAAGTTGTTGAACGGATCAAAAAACACGTGGCACGTACGGAACGTGCGGGTGTCATGGGAGCTCTTGGTGGTTTCGGTGGCATGTTTGACCTTTCAAAAACAGGTGTCAAAGAACCTGTTTTGATCTCAGGTACAGATGGTGTTGGAACCAAGCTCATGCTAGCTATCAAGTATGACAAACACGATACGATCGGTCAAGACTGTGTGGCTATGTGTGTCAACGATATCATCGCTGCAGG
The DNA here is from genome assembly GCF_008727815.1 of Streptococcus sp. LPB0220. Lineage (NCBI taxonomy): Bacteria > Bacillati > Bacillota > Bacilli > Lactobacillales > Streptococcaceae > Streptococcus > Streptococcus sp. LPB0220. Next base: position 38,262 of record NZ_CP044230.1, read on the forward strand.
TGCTGAGCCCCTTTACTTCCTTGACTACGTAGCGACTGGTAAAAATGAACCAGCTAAATTGGAACAGGTCGTTGCTGGTGTGGCTGAAGGTTGTGTGCAAGCTGGTGCTGCCCTCATTGGTGGTGAAACTGCTGAAATGCCTGGTATGTATGGAGAAGATGACTATGACTTGGCTGGGTTTGCTGTCGGTGTTGCAGAAAAATCTCAAATCATTGACGGTTCAAAAGTAGCTGAAGGGGATGTGATTCTTGGACTTGCTTCAAGCGGTATCCACTCAAATGGTTACTCACTGGTTCGTCGTGTCTTTGCGGACTATACAGGTGAAGAAGTTCTCCCAGAATTGGAAGGCAAAAAACTGAAAGAAGTTCTTTTGGAGCCAACTCGTATCTACGTCAAAGCGGCTTTGCCACTCATCAAAGAAGAATTGGTGAATGGAATTGCCCACATCACAGGTGGTGGTTTCATCGAAAATGTACCTCGTATGTTCGCAGATGACTTGGCTGCTGAAATTGATGAAAGCAAAGTGCCAGTCCTTCCAATTTTTAAAGCTCTTGAAAAATATGGCCAAATCAAACACGAAGAAATGTTTGAAATCTTCAACATGGGTATTGGTCTTATGCTTGCGGTTAAACCAGAACATGTGGAACGTGTCAAAGAACTTCTTGACGAACCTGTTTATGAAATCGGTCGTATTGTGAAGAAAGATGGCGCAAGTGTGGTGATTAAATAATGGCTAAAAGGATTGCTGTATTTGCCTCTGGCAACGGCTCAAACTTCCAGGTGATTGCAGAACAATTTCCAGTAGAATTTGTCTTTTCAGATCACCGGGATGCCTATGTCTTAGAACGTGCCAAGAACCTTGGTGTAGCTAGTCATGCCTTTGAACTCAAGGAATTTGATAATAAAGCAGCTTATGAAGAAGCTATCGTCAAACTCTTGGATGAGCACCAGATTGACTTGGTTTGCTTGGCGGGTTATATGAAAATCGTTGGCTCAACCTTGCTAGCAGCTTATGAAGGCCGTATCATCAATATTCACCCGGCTTATCTCCCTGAATTTCCAGGTGCTCATGGTATTGAGGATGCTTGGAATGCAGGTGTTGCTGAGAGCGGTGTGACGATTCACTGGGTGGATTCTGGTGTGGATACTGGTAAGGTTATCAAACAAGTCCGCGTGCCGCGCCTTGAAGGGGATACCCTTGATACTTTCGAAACTCGCATCCATGAAACAGAGTACAAACTCTATCCAGAAGTCTTGGAACGTTTGGGAGTGGAGAGAAGGTAAGAAGGAAATCAAGTTTTGATTGTGTAATCTTGGTAGGAGAAAAATGATTAATCTGAAGTTAGTAGATGAGAGCAGTTTTCAGGCAGTGCTGGATTTGAAAATATCTGAAGCTGATGAACGAGCACGTTTTGTAGCTCCCAATGTGCGTTCTTTAGCTGACGCATGGCTCTACCGAGAGAATGGGGATGTGTTTCCAATGGCAATCTATTGGAATGAGCTAGTAGTTGGTTTTCTACTGTTGGAAATAGATAAGGATGAGGCAGAATACTTTATCTGGCGGATAATGATTGGCCAGCAGTACCAAGGAAAAGGTTATGGACGAAAAGCCTTGGAAGCTCTGATCAAAGAGGCTCAGATGGATAGAGCTTGCAATCATATTATCGCAGATTATGTAGTTGGAAATGAAAAAATGAAGTACCTGCTGACTAGTTTGGGTTTTCAGGAAACAGGATTTATAGAAGAAAATAACGAAGTCGCTATGCGGTTGGATCTAAAGAAAGAGGAATAGAATGACTAAACGCGCACTAATTAGTGTTTCAGACAAAGCGGGTATTGTTGAATTTGCCCAAGAACTCAAAAAACTCGGTTGGGACATCATCTCAACAGGTGGGACTAAAATTGCCCTTGACAATGCTGGGGTAGATACCATTGCCATCGACGATGTGACTGGTTTCCCAGAAATGATGGACGGTCGTGTGAAGACTCTTCATCCAAATATCCACGGTGGTCTGCTCGCTCGTCGTGACCTCGATAGTCACCTAGAGGCTGCTAAGGACAATAATATTGAGTTGATCGACCTTGTTGTGGTCAACCTTTACCCATTCAAGGAAACGATTCTCAAACCAGACGTAACTTACGCTGACGCGGTTGAAAACATCGATATCGGTGGACCATCCATGCTTCGTTCAGCAGCGAAAAACCACGCTAGCGTAACGGTTGTGGTAGACCCTGCTGACTATGCTGTGGTGCTTGACGAATTGGCAGCAAACGGCGAAACAAGTTACGAAACTCGCCAACGTTTGGCAGCGAAAGTCTTCCGTCATACAGCAGCCTATGATGCTTTGATCGCAGAATATTTCACTGCTCAAGTGGGTGAAGAAAAACCTGAAAAACTCACTTTGACTTATGATCTTAAGCAACCAATGCGTTACGGGGAAAATCCTCAACAAGATGCAGACTTCTACCAAAAAGCTTTGCCAACGGATTACTCCATCGCTTCCGCTAAACAGCTGAACGGGAAAGAATTATCCTTCAACAATATCCGTGACGCTGATGCCGCTATCCGGATCATCCGTGATTTCAAAGACCGTCCAACTGTTGTGGCCCTCAAACACATGAACCCATGTGGGATCGGTCAAGCTGACGACATCGAAACTGCTTGGGACTATGCTTATGAGTCTGATCCAGTATCGATCTTCGGTGGAATCGTGGTTCTCAACCGTGAGGTAGATGCTGCGACAGCTAAGAAGATGCATGGCGTTTTCCTCGAAATCATCATCGCGCCAAGCTATACAGATGAAGCGCTTGAAATCTTGACAACCAAGAAGAAAAACTTGCGTATCCTTGAGTTGCCATTTGACGCTCAAGATGCTAGCGAAGTGGAAGCAGAATACACTGGTGTTGTTGGTGGTCTCCTCGTTCAAAACCAAGACGTGGTGAAAGAAAGCCCAGCTGACTGGCAAGTGGTGACGAAACGCCAACCAACTGAGACAGAAGCGACAGCTCTTGAGTTTGCTTGGAAAGCTATCAAGTATGTGAAATCAAATGGTATTATCGTGACCAACGACCATATGACACTTGGTGTTGGCCCAGGTCAAACCAACCGTGTGGCTTCCGTCCGCATCGCTATTGACCAAGCTAAAGACCGTCTTGACGGTGCTGTTCTTGCTTCAGATGCTTTCTTCCCATTTGCGGATAACGTGGAAGAAATCGCCAAAGCAGGGATTAAAGCGATCATCCAACCAGGTGGATCAGTCCGTGACCAAGAGTCTATCGAAGCGGCTGATAAACATGGTTTGACTATGATCTTCACAGGAGTAAGGCATTTTAGACATTAATCAAAAAAGGCACTCATTCAACGATGAGTGTCTTTTCTGCTGATTAAGAAGACCTTAATCGGGGTAGATGTAGGTGACGGTTCCCCAGATGGGGTTGGTTGGATCGAACCAACCACGGAAGTTGTCGATATAGCGATGGCCATTGTAGTTAGCCTCTTGGATCTGAATTTTTTGGTCATGTTCGACGTCCGTAACCAAGGCGACATGGCCATATCCCCCATTGTCCCAACAGGCGATGGCACCGATCTCTGGAGTGTCTCCTGTCCGGAATCCAGCAGCGCGTGCACTAGCTGCCCACATGCCGCCATTTCCCCACCAGTTGTGGGCCCAAGGGGCTAATTCTTTGGCTCCCCAGGTGCACTCACCAATGGGGTAGGTATTTCCCGGATGTGTCGCGAGTGGAGTGAGCTTTGGCTTTGCCTTTTCCACTTGAAAGGTAGTGGGGAATAGCCCTTTTAGTTGTCCTTGGCTTTTCTGATAGACATGTAGGTGAAATAGCCCGCTTCCCTTGTGTTTTTGAGTCTGAAAGCGCAGTTGGAAATGTCCAGGTGCAATCTTCTTTGCGGGATACCAGACTAAATCATCCTGCCCGTTTTCTTCTGACCAGATGGGGAATACAATCTCGTCAACGTCTTCGAACAACTTTAGGTCTACCTCAAATTCTTGTGAGGAGATGGGTGTGATCGTAATCTTGGGTTGGGAGGAAGCTAGGTCTTTTTGCTGGACGCTGGTCGTGAGAGGGTAAAGACCGGTTAGCTGTTCATTTGCCTCCACCCCATAGACATGCACATGATAAAGTCCGGCTTGATCAGAGTGGTTGGTTAAAGGCACTTGTAGGTCAAATCCTTTGTCACTGCGTTCCACAGGATACCAAATCAGGTCATCTTGGCCATTTTGGTCAGACCAGATGGGAACTTGGATCTTTTGATACTTATCCGGGACGTTTCCAAGATGAATCACCAACTGCCCTTTTTCAGCATAGATAGCATTGGTCGTTTGATCTGCATGAGCAATAGAGGCTTGCATCCCCCATGTCGCACAAGTCAGTACGAGAAATTTTTTGATTGTTTGCATAATACTCCTTTTCGTCAATTAGTAGGTCTCACCTATACTATTCGGAAAAAAATGAGAAATAGGAGAAAATAGCAAAAAATGTTTGGATTCTACTGGAAATAGGAGACTTTTGCTGAAATCATTAGAATAAAACGAACGATTATGATATAATTTAATAAAATAATTCGCAAAAGAGGTTCGAGATGAAACTTTTGGTTGTTGGATCTGGCGGTCGTGAGCATGCGATTGCTAAGAAATTGTTGGAGTCTACAAACGTTGAGCAGGTTTTTGTGGCTCCTGGTAATGATGGGATGCGATTAGACGGTCTGGATTTGATCAATATCGGAATTTCCGAACATTATAAGCTGATTGACTTCGCAAAAGTCAACGATATTGCTTGGACCTTTATCGGTCCAGATGATGCCCTTGCGGCTGGAATCGTGGATGATTTCAATGCAGCTGGTCTTAAGACTTTTGGTCCGACCAAGGCTGCAGCTGAGCTGGAGTGGTCTAAGGATTTTGCTAAGGAAATCATGGTCAAATACGATGTTCCGACAGCAGCCTATGGAACCTTTTCAGATTTCGAGGAAGCCAAGGCCTACATCGAAGAAAAAGGCGCTCCAATCGTCGTCAAGGCAGACGGTCTGGCCCTTGGGAAAGGTGTTGTCGTTGCGGAGACGGTTGAGCAAGCAGTTGAAGCCGCTCACGAGATGCTTTTAGACAATAAATTCGGGGACTCAGGTGCGCGTGTCGTCATCGAGGAATTCCTTGACGGGGAAGAGTTCTCTCTCTTTGCTTTTGTCAATGGGGATAAGTTCTACATTATGCCGACGGCTCAGGACCACAAACGTGCCTACGATGGCGACAAAGGTCCTAACACTGGTGGGATGGGTGCCTATGCACCAGTTCCTCACTTGCCACAGAGCGTGGTTGACACAGCGGTTGACACCATTGTCAAGCCGGTTCTTGAAGGCATGATCAAAGAAGGGCGTCCCTACCTTGGTGTCCTTTACGCGGGGCTTATCTTGACAGCTGATGGACCGAAAGTCATCGAGTTCAACTCTCGTTTTGGAGATCCTGAAACGCAAATTATCTTGCCTCGTTTGACATCTGACTTTGCGCAAAATATCACTGACATTTTGGATGGAAAAGAGCCAGCTATCACTTGGACGGACAAGGGTGTGACATTGGGCGTGGTTGTAGCATCAAACGGCTATCCACTCGCTTATGAGAAGGGTGTCAAACTTCCAGCCAAGACAGATGGTGACATCATCACTTACTATGCTGGTGCCAAATTCGCTGAAAATGGCCAAGACCTCCTCTCAAATGGTGGACGTGTCTACATGCTGGTTACCACAGCAGACACCGTCAAAGACGGTCAAAACATCATCTACAACGAACTCAACAAACAAAACACAGAAGGCCTCTTCTACCGAAACGATATTGGTAGTAAGGCAATAAAAGGTTAACAGATACTAACTTTGTCATGGCGAGCGAAAGCGAGCCAAACTAAGATAATGGTCGCTTGATTTGCGAGCGTTAGCGAGCTAGTATAGGATAATCGTCGCAGTAGTGGAACTCCTAGTAGCTCTGCTACTAGGAGCGGAAAACTGGAGACTCAGGCTCCAGTTTTAGTAATGGAACGCTACAGGCGTTCGCTTACGTCCGCACTACAATAGACGATTATCGAAAAAGGAGAAAAAATGAAACCAGTAATTTCCATCATCATGGGCTCAAAATCTGACTGGGCAACCATGCAAAAAGCTGCTGAAGTCCTCGACAACTTCGGCGTCGCTTACGAAAAGAAAGTTGTCTCTGCTCACCGGACACCAGACCTCATGTTCAAACATGCGGAAGAAGCACGTAGCCGTGGCATCAAGGTCATCATCGCGGGTGCGGGTGGCGCTGCTCACTTGCCAGGTATGGTTGCTGCTAAAACGACCCTTCCAGTCATCGGGGTACCCGTCAAGTCTCGTGCTCTTAGCGGTGTGGATTCACTTTATTCCATCGTTCAGATGCCAGGTGGAGTGCCTGTCGCAACTATGGCGATCGGTGAAGCAGGTGCGACCAACGCTGCCCTCTTTGCCCTCCGTCTTCTTTCAGTAGAGGACCAGGCTATTGCGACAGCGTTAGCGGATTTCGCAGAAGAACAAGGAAAAATCGCAGAGGAGTCTACAAATGAGCTCAACTAAAACCATTGGGATTATCGGTGGTGGCCAGCTCGGTCAGATGATGGCAATCTCAGCTATCTACATGGGGCACAAGGTTATCGCACTGGATCCAGCAGCTGATTGCCCAGCCTCTCGTGTGGCGGAAATCATCGTAGCTCCTTACGACGACGTGGATGCCCTTCGTCAGTTGGCAGATCGCTGTGATGTTCTCACTTATGAATTTGAAAATGTGGATGCTGATGGTTTGGATGCCGTTATCAAAGATGGACAACTCCCACAAGGGACAGACCTGCTTCGCATTTCCCAAAATCGCATTTTTGAGAAGGACTTTCTTTCCAACAAGGCCCAAGTCACTGTGGCTCCTTACAAGGTTGTGACCTCAAGCCAAGATTTGACAGATATCGATCTGTCGAAAAATTATGTCCTCAAGACAGCGACCGGTGGTTACGATGGCCATGGTCAGAAGGTCATTCGTTCAGAAGCAGACTTGGAAGAAGCCTACGCTTTAGCGGACTCAGCAGACTGCGTTTTAGAAGAGTTCGTCAACTTTGACCTTGAAATTTCTGTCATCGTGTCTGGTAATGGCAAGGACGTGACAGTCTTCCCTGTTCAGGAAAATATCCACCGCAACAACATTCTTTCAAAAACCATTGTGCCTGCTCGCATTTCAGAAAGTCTAGCTGAAAAAGCCAAAGCCATGGCAGTGCGAATAGCTGAACAACTCAACCTTTCTGGAACGCTATGTGTGGAAATGTTTGCGACAGCAGATGACATCATTGTCAACGAAATTGCGCCACGTCCACACAATTCAGGGCATTATTCAATTGAAGCTTGCGACTTCTCCCAGTTTGATACCCACATCTTGGGTGTTCTCGGAGCGCCACTCCCAGCAATCAACCTTCATTCGCCAGCTGTCATGCTCAATGTTCTCGGCCAACACGTCGAGGCTGTTGAAACATATGTGACAGAAAATCCAAGCGCCCACCTCCACTTATATGGTAAACTAGAAGCAAAGCATAACCGCAAGATGGGGCATGTGACCTTGTTTAGTAGTGAACCAGACAATGTGGTTGAGTTTGGGAAAGGGATTGATTTTTAAGTGAAAATAGCGATTTTAGGACTTGGAGTCATCGGGACCACTTATGCCTACGCCTTTCAAAAAGCTGGCCATCAAGTGGAACACGTACTGAGAGATAGTAAGAAAAGTACAGCTCCGAAGGAGTTGTCGGTTGATCTACTAGATGGTCGCTATCATTCCAAAGGTGAAAACAAACACGACACCTATGAGGTTCATGTGGCGGAAGCTGATTCGGAATATGATTTTATTTTTCTGAGTGTGCGTCATGGTTTTGTCAAAGAAGCTGTGGAGACCTTGCGAAAAAATAATATCAAAGGCACCCTTGTTTTCTTCTGTAATTTCTGGGATACTCGAGAAGAGGTCCAAGAGTGGGCAGGAGATTACGATTATATTCTGGCCTTTCCGACAGCGGGTGGTCACATGCAGGAGGACCATTTGGATGGTGTCTTGTTTGACCATTTAATGCTAGAAGATGAACACAAAGCACACATTTCTAACTATGCTGATCTGACAACTTTGCTGACTTCTGCAGATTTGAAGTGGGAAGTGCCTCATGATATGGTCGAGTGGATTTGGATTCACATGGCGATTAATGCGGGTGTCACTTCGACGGCTGCTCGCTCAGGAAATCTGGAAAATCCAGAAGAATTGGCTTTGAACTTGATGAATAGTTCTTCAGAATTATCATTAGCCATCAAGGCCATTCGAGAAGCCTTGAAAGTTGTAGAAGCGCGTGGAGTGAATTTGAAGCTTTACAAGGCAGAACTCTTACCCTACAAAATTCCGGCTTGGATAGCCGGCAAAGCCATGAAAGTTATGTTTGCGAAAAATGAGCTAACCCGAAAAATCATGACCTTACACAATGATAAACAGGACATCTTCTATTGTTGTCAAAGTGTTTATCAGACTGGTCAGGAGTTAGGTGTGAAGATGCCTATTCTGGAAGCAAACATGAAGGGCATTTCGATTTAGGAGGTTTTATGATTCAACTCATTGTCAATGCTTTTGTTGAGAAGGACAAGACAGGAGCAGTCGTCGAAGTCTTATATGCTAGTAGCAATCACGAAAAAGTGAAAGCTAAGTATGAAGAGCTGACTGCTCAATATCCTGAAAACTATTTTGCTATCTATGATCTGCCGCTGGATACGGATTTGAATACACTCGATCACTATCCATCTGTGTGGATTGGGAAAGAAGAATTTGAGTAAAGCGACTGTCGGTTGCTAACTGATGTAAAACATCAAAAGAAAGGAAAATTAAATATGATTGATAGATATAGCCGCCCTGAGATGGCGAACATTTGGACTGAAGAAAATAAATACCGTGCTTGGCTTGAGGTGGAAATCTTGGCTGACGAAGCATGGGCTGAATTGGGAGAAATCCCTAAGGAAGATGTGGCTTTGATCCGTGAAAAAGCGGACTTTGACATCGACCGTATTTTGGAAATCGAGCAGCAAACACGTCACGATGTGGTTGCCTTTACACGTGCGGTTTCTGAAACGCTTGGTGAAGAGCGTAAGTGGGTTCACTATGGGTTGACTTCTACTGACGTGGTAGATACGGCCTATGGTTACCTCTACAAACAAGCCAACGATATCATCCGCAAGGATCTTGAAAACTTCCTCAACATCATCGCTGACAAAGCGAAAGAACACAAGTTCACTATCATGATGGGTCGTACCCACGGTGTGCACGCTGAGCCGACAACTTTTGGTCTTAAATTGGCTACTTGGTACAGCGAAATGAAACGAAACATTGAGCGTTTCGAGCATGCGGCTGCTGGTGTGGAAGCTGGTAAGATTTCTGGTGCGGTTGGTAACTTTGCCAACATCCCACCATTTGTTGAAAAATACGTCTGCGACAAATTGGGTATCCGTGCTCAAGAAATCTCTACACAGGTCCTTCCTCGTGACCTTCACGCTGAGTACTTTGCAGTTCTTGCTAGCATCGCAACTTCTATCGAGCGGATGGCGACTGAAATCCGTGGTCTTCAAAAATCTGAACAACGTGAAGTGGAAGAGTTCTTTGCCAAAGGTCAAAAAGGATCTTCAGCAATGCCACACAAACGGAACCCAATCGGTTCTGAAAACATGACAGGTCTTGCGCGTGTGATCCGTGGTCACATGGTAACAGCTTATGAAAACGTAGCCCTTTGGCATGAACGTGATATCTCTCACTCATCAGCTGAGCGTATCATTGCACCAGACACAACCATCTTGATTGACTACATGCTCAATCGTTTCGGAAACATCGTTAAGAACTTGACAGTCTTCCCAGAAAACATGATCCGCAACATGAACTCTACATTTGGTTTGATCTTCAGCCAACGTGCCATGTTGACTTTGATTGAAAAAGGCATGACACGTGAGCAAGCTTACGACCTTGTTCAACCGAAGACTGCCCAATCATGGGATAACCAAGTCGACTTCAAACCACTTCTCGAAGCAGATCCAGAAGTGACTTCACGCCTCACTCAAGAAGAGATCGACGAAATCTTCAACCCAACTTACTACACCAAACGGGTGGATGAAATCTTCGAACGCATCGGTTTGGGTGACTAATCGCAACGAAAAAGGGAATTTGAAAAATAGACGAAAGAGGCTGGGCAAAAACTGTCCAGCCTTTGATGTTTGATAAGACTAACTGCAAGACGCAGTGGTTGAGTGGGCTCTAATACGCTGATTTCATCAGCTTTTACAGCCCTACTCAACTGTGCGGAGGTGGGACGACGAAATCGAATTCTAACGAATTACCGATTTCTGTCCCACTCTCTTTTTAAACTTTTTATAGCTAAACTATCACTAATTATATATATTTTTAAAGAGGTCTTTAGAAATCGTTTTTAACATGCTATACTGGAGCTATAAAAAAGACCGAGATGTCTCAGTCTTTTTGGTTCTTAGTGATCGCGGTCACAGGAGATGAACTTGATCTTGTAGTAGTCACCGCGTTTATAGGTTTCCGTGTATTCAAGGATTTGGCCAGTCGCTTCTAGCTTGGTCGTCTTCACTTGTTTGACCGTTGGGAAATTTTCGTCGATCTTCAATACTTTAGCAACCTTGCTTGGTGTAGGAAAGACGATTTCGTTGACTTCTTCGAAGTGCTCATCATTCATATGAATGTGGTAGTCTTCTTTGAAGCGATCATAGATAGAGCTGTAGTATTCCAAATTTGGATAGTTTGGATTGATGTATTGTTCAGGAATATAGGTTTGGTGGAAGATATAGGTATCATCCCCTGTCTGGCGAGTCCGTTCGATCTTATAGTAGAATTGCGTTGGGTTGAGGCCTAGTTTGTCTAGGATGCTTAAGGTATTTCCACGTTTAATAGAGAGAACTTTGACTTTGGCCTTTTGGATTGGGAAAGTTTCAACATCTGAAAATTCAACCAGTTTGTGTTTTCGAGCACGAGAAACAAAGGTTCCTTTTCCTTGCTGGCGGACAATGTAGCCATCAGCAGCGAGGTCGTTCAAAGCACGGACAACGGTGATAGAGCTGACATCATAAATTTTAATGAGTTCAGCTTCAGTATAAAATTTATCTCCATTTTCAAATTTTCCGGAGATAATTTGCTGCTTCAATTCATCTTTGATGTGTTGGTACTTTGGAATTGCCATAGTGCTACCTCTCTTTAGATTTCTCTTATTTAACCCTATTTTAACATATTTTTTATAAAAGTGTTGACATTTTTTAAATAATTTATTATATTAATAAATGAAAAGGGTTACATATAAGAAAGGGGGGCGTTTATGGGAGTTTTTGAGATTCGCGATGCTTTCTATTTAAAAGATCAACCCTTCAAGATTTTATCCGGAGCGATCCATTATTTCCGAATTGACCCAGCAGACTGGTATCATTCCTTGTATAATCTAAAGGCTTTGGGTTTTAACACGGTTGAGACCTATGTCCCTTGGAATGCGCATGAACCCCGCAAAGGGGAGTTTGACTTTAGTGGCCGATTGGATCTAGAGCGTTTCATTCAAACAGCCCAGTCCCTAGGACTTTACGTGATTGTAAGGCCGTCGCCCTTTATCTGTGCAGAGTGGGAATTTGGTGGATTACCAGCCTGGCTCTTAGAAGAAGACCTGCGAATTCGCTCATCAGACCCAGCCTTTATCGAAGCAGTGGATCGTTATTATGATCGCTTGCTTGGGTTGTTGACACCCTACCAAGTGGATCAGGGTGGTCCAGTCCTCATGATGCAGGTGGAAAATGAGTACGGCTCTTATGGAGAGGATAAGGATTATCTTCGTGCCATTCGGGATTTGATGAAGGAAAAAGGCGTGACCTGTCCCCTCTTTACATCAGATGGGCCATGGCGAGCAACGCTAAGAACAGGAACCTTGATCGAAGAAGACCTCTTCGTGACGGGAAACTTCGGTTCCAAAGCAGCCTATAACTTTGGTCAGATGCAAGAATTCTTTGACGAATACGGCAAGAAATGGCCCTTGATGTGTATGGAATTCTGGGATGGCTGGTTTACCCGCTGGAAGGAACCCGTGATTCAAAGGGACCCAGAGGAGTTGGCAGAAGCTGTCCATGAGGTCTTGGAGCTTGGCTCGATCAACCTCTATATGTTTCATGGCGGAACCAATTTCGGCTTCATGAATGGTTGCTCAGCTCGGGGGACGCTCGATTTGCCACAGGTGACGTCCTATGACTATGGGGCTTTGCTCAATGAGCAGGGCAATCCGACGGAGAAGTATTATGCTATTCAAAAGATGATGGCGACTTATTATCCGGAATACCCACAGCAGGAACCGCTCATCAAAGAGTGTTTGCCAGAACAAACTTTGCAATTGGCAGCCAAGACTAGTCTTTTTGGGAATTTGGACAATTTGGCTCAGGTTGAGATCAGCCTTTATCCCGAAAAGATGGAAGAGTTGGGGCAAACCACAGGTTATCTACTATATGAGACAGACCTTGAGTTGGATGCGGAAGAAGAAAAACTGCGCATCATTGATGGTCGGGATCGGGTACAGATTTACCTGGATGATCAACATGTAGCAACACAATACCAAACAGAGATCGGTGAAGATCTTTTTATCAAAGGAAAAAAGAAAGCGGTTACGAATTTAAAAATCTTGCTTGAAAATATGGGACGTGTCAACTATGGGCACAAGCTCTTAGCTGATAGCCAGCACAAGGGCATTCGCACAGGTGTCTGTGTGGATTTGCATTTCCACCTTCATTGGAAGCAGTACCCACTGGATTTACAAGATCTCAGTCAGCTCGATTTTTCAAAGGAATGGCAGGCAGGTGCTCCAGCATTTTACCGATATGATTTTCAGCTGGACCACACCCTTGACACCTATCTGGATATGACAGGATTTGGGAAAGGGGTCGTCTTGTCAACGGCCATAACCTTGGTCGCTTCTGGGAAGTCGGACCGACCACTTCACTCTACGTGCCTCATGGCTTCCTCAAAGAAGGAGCCAATAGCCTGATCGTCTTTGAGACAGAAGGGCGTTACCAAGAGACACTTCAACTTGTTCAACAACCTACATTCAAAGAAGTAAAGGGGGAAAACTTATGACTATTGTAGGATGCCGTATCGATGGACGTTTGATCCACGGGCAGGTAGCCAATCTTTGGACTACCAAACTAAATGTTTCACGTATCATGGTGATCGATGATGAAGTCGCTCAAAATGATATTGAAAAAAGTGGCTTGAAACTAGCGACACCACCTGGTGTTAAGCTCAGTATCTTGCCAGTCGCAAAGGCTGCGGAAAATATCTTGGCTGGAAAATATGATAGCCAACGACTCTTTATCGTAGCTCGCAAACCTGATCGTTTCCTTCGTTTGATCGAAGCAGGCGTTCAGCTTGAAACGCTGAATGTCGGCAATATGTCTCAATCTGATGAGACACGCGCGATTACCCGCTCGATCAATGTGGTGGACGCGGACGTGGAAGACTTCAACAAGATCCACGAAAAAGGTGTAAAGATTACGTCTCAGATGGTGCCAAACGACACTGCAGAAGACTTTATGAAGTTATTAAAGTAAAAGAAAATTTTTAGGAGGAAATTGTCATGATACAATGGTGGCAAATTTTACTACTTACTTTGTACTCAGCTTATCAAATCTGTGATGAGTTGACGATTGTTTCATCAGCAGGATCACCAGTCTTTGCTGGTTTCATTACAGGACTTGTCATGGGGGATTTAAAGACAGGTCTATTTATCGGAGCTTCTCTTCAATTGACAGTGCTCGGTGTAGGTACTTTCGGTGGAGCTTCTCGTATTGACGCAACATCTGGTGCCGTTCTTGCGACTGCCTTCTCAGTAGCAAAAGGGATTGATCCAGAGATTGCTATTGCTACAATCGCTGTGCCGGTAGCAACTTTGTTGACCTACTTTGATATTCTTGGTCGTATGACTACAACTTACTTCGCTCACCGTGTAGATGCTGCGATCGAACGTTACGACTATAAAGGAATTGAACGCAACTACCTTCTTGGTGCTGTTCCTTGGGCTCTTTCTCGTGCCCTTCCAGTCTTCTTGGCTCTTGCATTTGGTGGTTCTTTCGTAGAAACTGTTGTTACAGGTCTTGCTAATGTACAATGGTTGGCAAACGGTCTGAAACTCGCAGGTCAAATGCTTCCAGGTCTTGGATTTGCGATCTTGCTTCGTTACCTTCCTGTTCGTCGTAACCTTCACTATCTTGCACTTGGTTTTGGCTTAACAGCAATGTTGACAGTGCTTTATAGCAATGTTCAAAGCCTTGGTGCTGCAGTGTCTAGCATTGTTGGTTCTGATGTGTTCGCTAAACTTCCAAAAGAACAAGCTATTACTTTTGTTAACAACTTCAAGAGTGTATCTATGATTGGTATTGCCATTATCGGTATCTTCCTTGCAGTGCAACACTTCAAAAACAGCCAACGTACAGTCGTAGCTGCTCCAGCAAGCAATGTAGAAAGCGGGGAAATTGAAGATGACGAATTCTAATTACAAACTAACAAAAGAAGATTTTAAACAAATCAACAAACGTAGCCTCTTCACCTTCCAATTGGGTTGGAACTACGAACGGATGCAGGCTTCTGGTTACCTTTATATGCTTTTACCTCAGTTGCGTAAAATGTATGGTGATGGCACTCCAGAATTGAAAGAAATGATGAAATTGCATACGCAATTCTTCAATACTTCACCATTCTTCCACACCATTATCACTGGTTTTGACCTTGCTTTGGAAGAAAAAGATGGTGTCAAATCAAAAGATGCGGTGAACGGGATCAAGACAGGTCTCATGGGACCATTCGCTCCTCTTGGGGACTCAATCTTTGGATCATTGGTACCAGCTATTATGGGTTCAATCGCAGCAACTTTGGCTATTGCAGGAAACCCAGCCGGTATCTTCTTGTGGATCGCTGTGGCAGTTGCTTATGACATTTTCCGTTGGAAACAGTTGGAATTTGCCTATAAAGAAGGGGTTAACCTCATCAACAACATGCAAAGTACCTTGACAGCTTTGATCGACGCAGCTGCCGTTCTGGGTATCTTCATGGTTGGTGCCTTGATTGCCAGCATGATTGGTGTTGAAGTTTCTTGGACTCCACACATTGGGGACAAAGCGATTGAAATTCAAGATATGCTCAACCTTATCTTCCCACGTTTGGTACCAGCTATCATCACAGGTGTAATCTACTGGTTGCTTGGACGTAAGGGTATGAACTCTACAAAAGCTATCTTGCTCATCATCCTTGCAGCAATCGCATTCTCAGCATTTGGCCACTTCTTCTTTGGAATGGCATAATGGAGTAAGGTATGGCAAAACAGTTAGTATTGGTCAGCCATGGTCGCTTTTGTGAAGAGCTTAAAGCGAGCACAGAGATGATTATGGGACCACAAGAATCCATCCATACGGTTGCACTCTTACCAGAAGAAGGCCCAGAAGACTTTACTGCTAAATTTGAAGCAACAGTCCAAGGTCTAGAAGACTATATTGTATTTGCAGATCTCTTGGGAGGAACTCCTTGCAACACTGTGAGCCGCTTGATCCTTGAAGGACGTGCGATTGACTTATACGCAGGGATGAATCTTCCGATGGTCATCGAATTCATCAATAGTAGCCTGACTGGTAATGAAGGGGACTACCCTGAACGTGCAAAAGAAAGTATTGTCAAGGTCAATGACCTCTTGTCAAACCTTGATGATGATGAAGATGAGTAGGTTGGTATGGGAGTCTGGGAGAATCATCTCAGGCTCCTTTCCCATTTATCAACGTTAGATTGTAGAAAGGAACAACAGGTTCTATGTTAGACTATACAAAAGAAGACTTGCAGGAGCTAGGAGCAGAGATCACCATTCGTGAGATCTACCAACAACCAAGGGTTTGGAAAGAAACGGCTCGCTTGTACCAAGAAAGAAAAGCGGAAATAAAAACTTTCTTAGAAAAAATTGGGCAAGAGCATGACTATATCAAGGTCATCTTGACAGGGGCAGGGACCTCAGCCTATGTGGGGGATACCTTGGTTCCATATTTGCAGGAAGTGCACGATGAACGCCACTGGAATTTCCAATCCATTGCGACGACGGATATCGTAGCTCATCCTCAAACCTATTTGAAAAAAGAGGTTCCGACGGTTTTAGTATCTTTTGCCCGGAGTGGCAATTCGCCAGAAAGTGTCGCAACCGTGCAGTTGGCTCAAGACTTGGTTGATGAGCTCTATCAGATCACCATTACCTGTGCCGAAGAAGGGAAACTGGCCCAGCAAGCCCACGGAGATGAGCGCAATCTCTTGCTTCTCCAACCAAAAGAAACCAACGATGCTGGCTTTGCGATGACCTCTAGCTTTACCTCCATGCTTTTGACAGCTCTCTTGGTCTTTGATCCAAGCGAGGAAGAGATCAAGGAAAAACGAGTAGAAGAACTAATTCACCTGTCAGAGCAAATCTTGGAGAAGGACCGTGCGGTCAAAGAAGTGGTTGATCTAGACTTTGAGCGCGTGATCTATCTGGGGGCAGGACCTTTCTTTGGTCTAGCTCATGAAGCCCAGCTCAAGATTTTGGAATTAACAGCAGGCAAAATCGCAACCATGTATGAGAGTCCTGTCGGATTCCGTCACGGTCCGAAATCCCTCATCAATGACCAGACTCTGGTCTTGGTCTTTGGATCTATTGATCCTTATACCCGTCAATATGATCTGGACTTGGTTCGAGAAGTTGCAGGGGATCGGATTGCCCGTCAAGTTGTCCTCTTGACCGACCAAGCTGCAGGAATTGAGCATGTACGAGAAGTGTTCGTAGAAGCATCAGCAGACTCACTAGATATCTACCGTGCCTTCCCATACATTATCTACGGTCAGTTGATTTCTCTCTTGACTTCGCTCAAGGTGCAAAATCGCCCAGACACACCTTCACCGACTGGTACCGTCAATCGGGTTGTTCAAGGGGTGATCATTCATCCATTTCATAAAGAATAGCCACTAATTTTCTATAAAAAGTGGAGTGTTTCTTCTTGTGAAACTGATACAATGGAGAAAAACAGTGGGAGGAGAAGGTTTGTGAAACAGTATCAAGAAAGCGTGTTTGGGAAATGGCAGAATCAAGAGGTTCGGGCTTATCGCCTCGAAAATGACAAGGGTTACCAATTATCTGTCATGACCTATGGGGCGACGATCTTAGAATATGTGACACCGGATAAAGAAGACCATTTTACGAATATTATTCTAGGCTTTGATCGCTTTGAGGACTATGTGGGCAATAGCCCTAAATATGGGGCTAGTATTGGCCCGGTAGCAGGCCGGATTGCAGGGGCAAGTTTTGAACTCAATGGAGAGACCTATCACTTGGAAGCCAATAATGGTACCAACTGCAACCACAGTGGATCAACAGGCTGGGACAGCGCTTTGTTTAGCGTGGAGTCGGTAACGGATCAGGAAATTACCCTATACACAGAACGTGCAGATGGAACCGGTGGTTTCCCTGGAAATCTCAAGGTCTGGGTAACCTATGGTTTGACGGAAGATGGTGAACTTGAGATTGCCTATCGGGTAGAAACGGATCAAGATACCTTGGTCAACCCGACCAACCACAGCTATTTCAACCTATCAGGCAACTTCACCCAGCCGATCAATGACCATGTCTTTCAGATCAACCATCAAGGGCTTTACCCTATCCATCCAGACGGTGTTCCTCTTCAGACCGTGGATAGAGAAAGTCCGGTTGTCCAGCATCTCTACCAAGCAATGCTCTTGGAGGATCTTTTTAAGGACTCTGATCCGCAAATCCGTCTGGTAGAAGGATTAGACCATCCATTTGCTCTTCCAGAAGGGCATGAAAATGCCGGCTTTCTTTACCATCAGCCATCTGGACGTTTTTTGACCTTTAAGTCAGAAGCCCCAGCCTTGGTGGTATATTCAGCCAATTTCGTAGACGAAACTGTTCATCTGCAAGGCCAACCAATGGTTCAGCACAATGGCTTGGCTCTAGAATTCCAAACAGTGCCAGATGCCATTCACAGTGACCAAGCTGAAAAGGTCATCTTGAGAGCAGGTCAAGTCTTCACCAGCAAGACTAGCTACCATGCCATTGCTAAGAAATAAGGAGGAAAGGGGTGACCCAAAAAAGGATGTGAAATTCTTGCTTGGGACCACCTCTTTTTCTCGAAAAAGATTTTTTAGAAAAACTATAAGGAAAGTTTAAGCTTCCTATCGTATACTAATACCATCATCAAAGACCTCCTAACTTTGAATGATAAAACTCCTAAAACTTTTTCATAATAATCTCCCTATAAGAGCCACCAAAACCGGTGGCTTTTTCTATGTACCTTAGCGAACGTTAGTGAGCTTAGGTACATTGATGCAGTTTGAGCGGAGCGAAAACTACGTTCCTTATTCTTTACGAGCATTAGCGAGTTTAGGTACATTGACGCAGTTCGAACGCTAGTGAGAACTACGATCTTTAAAAAACACATTCTATTTATGGTACCGAAGGTATCATTTTTTGCTATAATAGACTGTATGAGTAGAATTTTAGACAATGAAATCATGGGCGATGAAGAGGCCGTTGAACGGACGCTGCGCCCGCAATATTTACATGAATATATCGGTCAGGATAAGGTCAAGGACCAGCTGAAAATCTTTATTGAGGCAGCCAAGCTTCGGGATGAAGCGCTGGATCATGTCCTTCTTTTTGGCCCTCCGGGGCTGGGGAAAACCACCATGGCCTTTGTCATTGCCAATGAACTGGGCGTCAATCTCAAGCAGACTTCCGGTCCTGTCATTGAAAAGGCTGGTGACTTGGTAGCTATCCTCAATGATCTAGAGCCGGGGGATGTCCTCTTTATCGATGAGATCCATCGTCTTCCTATGTCAGTTGAAGAAGTGCTCTATAGCGCCATGGAAGATTTTTACATCGATATCATGATTGGCGCTGGTGAGAGCAGCCGGAGTGTCCATCTGGACCTTCCTCCTTTCACTTTGATTGGGGCGACAACGCGAGCTGGGATGCTGTCCAATCCCTTGCGCGCTCGCTTTGGGATTACGGGGCACATGGAATACTATGAGCAAGATGATTTGACAGAGATTGTCGAGCGGACCGCCGAGATCTTTGAGATGGAGATCACCCACGAAGCTGCCGAAGAGCTTTCTCTTCGTAGTCGGGGGACTCCTCGGATTGCCAACCGCTTGCTCAAACGGGTGCGCGATTTTGCCCAGATCATGGGGGATGGCTTGATTGACGATACCATTACCGACAAGGCCCTCTCTATGCTAGATGTGGACCATGAAGGGCTGGACTATGTCGATCAAAAGATCCTGCGTACCATGATTGAGATGTACGGCGGTGGCCCGGTCGGGCTTGGGACTCTATCGGTCAATATTGCCGAAGAGCGCGAGACCGTAGAAGATATGTATGAGCCTTACTTGATTCAAAAAGGCTTTATCATGCGGACCCGGACAGGGCGCGTGGCGACTCGCAAGGCTTACGAACACCTGGGTTATCCCTACAATGGAGACTAGAAGAAGATGCTGACGGAAGAAGCAATAGTAGAACAAATTCAAGCGGATCCGGAGATGATGAAAGTCTTGGCTATCATTCGAGATCTCAACCTAACAGATGCCTGGTTAGCGGCGGGCGCGGTGCGCAATTTCATCTGGAACCAGCTCTCTGGAAAACCAGGGTTTGATGCGACGACAGATCTGGATCTGGTCTTTTATGACCCTACGATCAGCTATGAGGAGACTCAGCAGATCGAGCAGGAATTACAGAAGACCTATCCCCAGTACGCTTGGGAAGTGAAAAATCAAGTCTATATGCACCAGCATAGTCCGGGGACGGCTCCTTATCGCAGTGCTTGTGACGCGGTTTCTAAATACCCCGAGCAGTGTACGGCACTTGCAGTTCGCTTAAGGAAAGAGGGTCAGCTAGAGCTCTTTCTCCCTTATGGGACAAAGGATATCGAAGACCTCATCGTTCAGCCAACTCCACATTTTTTAGCTAGTCCCGAGCGTTTGGCGGTTTATACAGAGCGGATGCGGAAGAAAGATTGGAAACGAAAATGGCCAGCCCTTCAGATCATCCTGCCTGAATAAAAAAAGAAAGTCAGCCCACCTCAACGGTGGACAGGCTTTTTTCATCTTGCCTCAAAATTATAATTTTAGCAGATTATATTTTTCTTACATTCTGTTATAATAGAAAGGAGGTGCTGTCATGAAAAAAATCGTATTTGTGTGTTTAGGAAATATTTGTCGGAGCCCCATGGCAGAGTTTGTCATGAAGGATTTGACCAACCAGTATGAGATTGAGAGCCGTGCCACTTCTAACTGGGAGCACGGGAACCCTATTCACCAAGGGACTCAAAAGATTTTTCGCAGTCATGGCGTACCCTATGATGTGTCTAAAACATCCCTTCAAATCAGTGACCAAGATTTTCATACCTTTGACCTGATCTTAGGGATGGATGAAAACAATGTGGCTGACCTCAAACGAATGGCACCGCCTGGAACAGAGCACAAGATTCATCTCTTTGCAGGAGAAAGTGTTCCAGATCCATGGTACACAGGAGATTTCGAAGAGACCTATTCCAGAGTCCTGAGCGGCTGTAAGGCTTGGTTAGATCAGTTAGCAACTTCCTAAGAGTTTGATATGTGAGAGAATACAGAATATGAAAGAATTTTATGAGACTTATAAGGTCTATCTGACAAGAAAAAATTTAGAAATAGCAGCATTAGTCGTGATTATTCTATCTGCTTTGCTGGTTTTCCTTTCAGCCATTCCAGGTCAGGGCGTCTTGACCTTGGATAAGGGGGCGATCCGTTACGACGGAAGTTTGGTCCGTGGCAAGATGAATGGCAAGGGAACCGTCACTTTTAAAAATGGGGATACCTATACAGGTAACCTCGTCAACGGCTCTTTTAGTGGCTATGGTAAGTTTAAGTCCAAGGATGGCTGGACCTATGAAGGGCAGTTTGTTAATGGCCAGCCGGAGGGCAAAGGCACCTTAACCACAGAAGCCAACGTCGTATACAAAGGAACATTCAAGCAGGGGATTTATCAAAATGCGCATTAAATGGTTTTCACTAGTCCGTGTTACAGGACTCTTATTGGTATTGCTTTACCATTTCTTCCAAAAAGCCTTTCCTGGAGGCTTCATTGGGGTAGATATTTTCTTCACCTTCTCAGGATTTTTGATTACAGCGCTCTTGATCGATGAATTTGCGCGCAAGCAAGGAATCGACTACCTGGCATTCTTGAAACGGCGCTTTTACCGGATCGTACCACCCCTTGTCTTTATGGTCTTGGTCGTAATGCCCTTTACCTTTATGGTCCAACGGGACTACGTGGCTGGTATTGGGACTCAGATTGCGGCGGTCTTTGGTTTTGTGACTAATTTCTTTGAGATGGCAACGGGTGGTAGTTACGAAAGCAACTTCATTCCGCATCTCTTCCTTCATACCTGGAGTTTGGCTCTAGAAGTGCATTACTATGTGCTCTGGGCACTTTTGGCATGGTTCTTGGCTAAGCGAGCTAAGACGGTTGGAAAATACCGAGGCATGCTCTTCTTAGCATCCAGCGGGCTCTTTCTCTTCACCTTCTTGTCCATGTTCATCCGCGCCTTTCTGACAGCCAATTTCTCTACCATCTATTTTTCTAGCTTCACTCACATCTTCCCCTTCTTTGCGGGATCATGCCTAGCAACGGTGACAGGGATTGCCAATGTCAGCCCGAACTTTACAAAGCTGGTGCAGTCTTGGAGCATGAAAAAGACCTTATCGGTCTTGGGTGGAAGCTTTGCCTTCTTGTTTGTGCTCAGTCTTTTCTTGCCATTTGATAGCTTGTGGACCTATCTGTTTGGCTTTTTAGCAGCGACAATCGCAGCTTGTGCCATGATTCTGTCGGCCCGCATTCTCCATGAAAAGACGCCAGATAAAAAAGAACCAGCCATTCTCAATTTCTTGGCAGATACCAGTTATGGTGTCTATCTTTTCCACTGGCCTTTCTTTATCATCTTCTCTCAACATTTGGGAAATATGATGGCAGCCCTTGTGACGACGATCGTTTCCTTGATTCTAACGGCTCTGTCCTTCTATATTTTGGAGCCAACCATTGCAGGCAAGGAGCCTCGTGTCTTTGGTATGAAGATGGATCTCAGCTTTTTGACCAAGCCAATCTTTTACCTCATGATTCCATTAGCTCTCTTGATGATCGGGATCTCTGCCTTTGCACCAACAGTCGGAGCTTTTGATGAGAGTTTGGTAGTGAGTGGGCTCAATCAAGCAGACAGCAAAATGCAGGTCACTCGGACGCAAGTGGACAATGCGACTGCAACAGACTATAACGTCTCAAATGGTGTGACCATGATCGGTGATTCGGTTAACTTGCGAGCGCAGGACTACCTAACCAAAGCGATCCCGGGCATCCAGATCGATGCAGTGGTGAGCCGTCAGTTGGAAAATGGAATGAAGGTCTTTGAGACCGATATCTCCAATAAAGTTCTCCTAAAAAATGTGGTCATTGCCCTAGGAACCAATACTGTAAGCAACTACAAAGAATTGCTGGATCAGTATGTTGAGAAACTTCCAAAAGGCCGTCGCTTGATCCTTGTGACACCATATGATGGGCGCTATGCCAACGATCAGTCCAGTGAATCGGTTCAAACGCGTCTTTATGAGTTGGAACTAGCTAAGAAATACGACTTTATCACCATTGCGGACTGGTACCAAGTAGCAATTGAAAATCCAAACATTTGGGTGGGAACAGACTCTGTTCACTTCAATATGGAAACCAATGGTGGGGAACTCTATGCTCAAACAGTCAAAGAAGCCCTTGATAAGGCCGAAAAGGGTCCGGTCAAGAAGTAACAATGCTTCTCTGAAACTGAAACAAAACAAATCCTAACAAAATAAAACAAAAAGCAACTTTTTACTTGTAAAAAGCTGCTTTTTTTAGTAAGATTAAGAAAACGCTTACAAAAATCAATTGAAAATATCACTTTGTGAAGAAAAAATTTTTTAATTATTTCTTCACAATTTTGCTAAAGAATTGCTTTCACAGCAATACGATTGATAAAGTTTTCACAAACTTCGAAAAATTCTTTGTGAAAGTTGCTTGGAAGTGTTTACAAAAATCTCAAAATAGAGTACAATTATATTGTGAAATAATTAACAAATCGAAATTTCTTACACTATTCTTGAAAATTTCCGAAAACATGAAAAAGTTCTAGAAAAGGATAAGGGTTTCAAACATTGGAGGAAAGCATCAAATGGCTGATAAAAAAACTCTCTCACCTGAAGAAAAGAAACTCGCTGCTGAAAAACACGTAGACGAGTTGGTGCAAAAAGCGCTGGTGGCGCTTGAAGAAATGCGCAAATTGAACCAGGAGCAAGTGGACTACATTGTAGCGAAAGCATCTGTAGCTGCTCTTGACGCACACGGTGAGCTTGCTCTTCATGCTTATGAAGAAACTGGTCGTGGGGTCTTTGAAGACAAGGCAACAAAAAACTTATTCGCTTGTGAACACGTTGTGAACAACATGCGTCACACCAAGACAGTTGGGGTCATTTCAGAAGATGACGTCACTGGTTTAACGCTGATTGCAGAGCCAGTCGGAGTTGTCTGCGGGATCACTCCTACAACCAACCCTACTTCAACAGCAATCTTTAAAGCATTGATTTCCTTGAAGACACGGAACCCTATCGTCTTTGCCTTCCACCCATCTGCTCAAGAATCATCTGCTCATGCGGCACGAATCGTCCGCGATGCGGCAATTGCAGCTGGAGCACCTGAGAACTGTGTGCAATGGATTACCCAACCTTCTATGGAAGCAACCAGTGCCCTTATGAACCATGAAGGAGTTGCTACGATCCTTGCGACCGGTGGTAACGCCATGGTGAAAGCTGCTTATTCTTGTGGAAAACCAGCTCTTGGGGTTGTTGCCGGAAACGTGCCTGCTTACGTTGAAAAATCAGCCAACATCCGCCAAGCAGCACACGATATCGTCATGTCTAAATCATTTGACAACGGTATGGTCTGTGCGTCTGAACAAGCGGTCATCATAGATAAAGAAATCTACGATGAGTTTGTTGAAGAATTCAAATCTTACCACACTTACTTTGTTAACAAAAAAGAAAAAGCCCTTCTTGAAGAGTTCTGCTTCGGCGTAAAAGCCAACAGCAAGAACTGCGCGGGTGCGAAATTGAATGCGGACATCGTTGGGAAACCAGCAGCATGGATCGCTGAACAAGCTGGCTTCACTGTACCAGAAGGAACCAATATCCTTGCAGCAGAATGTAAAGAAGTTGGTGAAAAAGAACCGTTGACTCGTGAAAAATTGTCACCAGTCATCGCTGTTTTGAAATCTGAAAGCCGTGAAGACGGAATTAACAAAGCTCGCCAAATGGTTGAATTCAACGGCCTTGGTCACTCAGCAGCCATCCATACTGCTGATGAAGAATTGACCAAAGAATTTGGTAAAGCAGTTAAAGCTATTCGTGTGATCTGCAACTCTCCTTCGACTTTCGGTGGTATCGGGGATGTTTACAATGCCTTCTTGCCATCATTAACACTTGGATGTGGTTCTTACGGACGCAACTCTGTTGGGGACAACGTTAGTGCCATCAACCTCTTGAATATCAAAAAAGTCGGACGCCGGAGAAATAACATGCAATGGATGAAACTTCCTTCAAAAACATACTTTGAACGTGATTCAATTGAATACCTACAAAAATGTCGTGACGTTGAACGTGTCATGATCGTTACAGACCACGCTATGGTAGAGCTTGGTTTCCTTGATCGTATCATCGAACAGCTTGACCTTCGTCGCAACAAGGTGGTTTACCAAATCTTTGCAGACGTAGAACCAGATCCAGATATCACAACTGTTGAACGTGGTACAGAGATCATGCGTGCCTTCAAACCAGATACGATCATTGCTCTCGGTGGTGGATCACCAATGGATGCGGCCAAAGTTATGTGGCTCTTCTACGAACAACCAGAAGTGGACTTCCGTGACTTGGTACAAAAATTCATGGATATCCGTAAACGTGCCTTCAAGTTCCCATTGCTTGGTAAGAAGACTAAATTTATTGCGATCCCAACAACATCTGGTACAGGATCTGAAGTAACTCCATTTGCCGTTATCTCTGATAAAGCAAACAACCGTAAATACCCAATCGCAGACTACTCATTGACTCCAACAGTTGCCATCGTAGACCCTGCCTTGGTATTGACAGTTCCAGGATCTGTTGCAGCAGACACTGGTATGGACGTCTTGACGCACGCGACAGAAGCTTACGTATCACAAATGGCTAGCGACTTCACAGATGGTCTTGCTCTTCAAGCTATTAAACTTGTCTTTGAAAACTTGGAAAGCTCAGTCAAGAATGCGGACTTCCATTCACGCGAAAAGATGCACAATGCGTCAACCATCGCAGGTATGGCCTTCGCCAATGCCTTCCTCGGTATTTCTCACTCAATGGCCCACAAGATCGGTGCGCAATTCCACACCATCCACGGACGGACCAATGCCATCTTGCTTCCATACGTTATCCGCTACAACGGTACACGCCCAGCTAAGACAGCTACATGGCCTAAGTACAACTACTACCGTGCAGATGAAAAATACCAAGATATCGCTCGTATGCTAGGACTTCCATGCTCTACTCCAGAAGAAGCCGTTGAAGCTTACGCAAAAGCTGTATACGAACTCGGTGAACGCTGTGGTATCGAAATGAACTTCAAAGCACAAGGCATCGATGAAAAAGAATGGAAGAAACATTCTCGTGAATTGGCCTTCCTTGCTTACGAAGATCAATGTTCGCCAGCGAACCCACGTCTTCCAATGGTAGACCATATGCAAGAAATCATCGAAGATGCATACTATGGTTACAAGGAACGCCCAGGACGTCGTAAATAAAACGTTATTGAACGATTCATGTTTATCAGCTATCCCTCGCTCGAAAGAGTGGGGGTTTTTTGATGGCCTTTTCAAGTTTCGATCGAAAAAAGGGAGCTGAGGGATTGCCTGCCTTTTTTGCTTTTCAGACCTCCGAACCGTTTTTTCATAAAAAATTAGACTTTTTTTAAGAATCTGTGCTATTTTTATAGCATTACGGGCTAATTTATGATACCCTATAGTATGTGAATCTGCCTGTAGCTGAAGGGTTAGGATAGTTTTTCAGTTATAGGAAACGAGAAAACAAATCCAAGAAAGGAGGCCATCTCAAATGGAGTTAGAAGGTGAAGTGCAAGATCAGACACAGAAAATTATTGACATGCCCCAACGAGATCGGGCAACGTCCGCTTCAGAAAATCAGCCATCATCTGCTTCGGTGGTCTCCATGTATGGGCAGGAAAAGCCAAGCATTTCTAGCCTCCATCAGCAACTAGCGAGCGCGTCTGGGACCCAGACCATTCACTTGCGGGAGGAATTGGTGCTGGCGGTAGCGCAGAATGCTTCAGCGCAAGCAATTGTCTTTGAGGCAGAAGTCAAGGATAAGCTGGAAGAGGCTAAGGAGACGGTTTCTCATAAGGTCGCTGAGGTGTCTCAAATGGCCCACAGCATGGCCCAATTTTTAACAGACGCAGAAGTGGAGCAACTATTAGGAGAGTTCTCCATGGATACTTGTTGGGACCAAGCAGTAGAGGCGGAAAACCTCGCCCAAGCAAAGGCCTACTCCAATCGCTTGTCAGATTTGGCAGGTCAGCTGGAGGCTGCATCAGCTCAATTGGTGGACTTGGACAAGGGACAAGCGACGGCCTTTGATTTTTCATAAGTAGGAGAAAAAGATGTTAGAGATCCTGGGAGAGGACAGAGAACGAATTGAGGAGCTCCATCGAGAGATTAAAAAGGAGCAAGAGCGGATTGCGATCAGAAGTTTGATTGCAACGCAGAAAGCCTTGATGATGTTGGAAGGGATGAGTTTGCAGGTAACCTTGGGCGGTCAATCCGAAAAGATGCGCTCTTTTGCTACAACGACCCTAGTTAGTGATTTGAAAGATGGATTTACAGGAGGAGCAGCGGACGCGGTAGAAACAGCACTGAAATCAGTGAAGAAGCCGATTTTATTGAGTCCGATTAAAGGAGGTATGTGATGTACCATTCAGGAAATAGTGAATTAGAACAACTAGAAGATCGACATTACCGCTTCAATCAAAAGCTTAGCGAGTTGGAGTGGGATTATGCGGATATGCGTATGGATGTCCGCCAACATACAGAAAATTTAGTAGACTGGCTGAGTGCCTTGCATTTTCAAGCCCCAAGTGCGGAGGCTCAAAGTGGCTTGGAGCGTTTATTTGCCTTGCAAGAAGAGTTTGAGGCAGAACTTAAGCGCTATGAAGAGCGTTTAGAAGAAGAACGTGAGCGCGAGCAGCAAGAGTACTACAAGCAGCGTCAACAATTAGAACAAGGTGATTGAAACATTCCTCTGGTAGAGATAAGAGGAATGTTTTTGTTTGCTCAAAAACTTTTAAAAATGTGCCTGTAAATTCTTGCAAGCGCTTACTTAGTATGTTATAATATTCACAAAGAAACGAAAATAAAATGGTTTTATCAAACCAACAAAAAGGAGTCGCTTATGAAAGCTGCAACTTATGTATCTGCAGGCAATCTGCAACTGCTGGATCAACCAAAACCAGTGATCAAAAATCCAACGGATGCCATTGTGCGTGTCTTGAAGACAACCATCTGTGGGACAGACCTTCACATCCTAGGAGGAGATGTGCCAGCTTGTAAAGAAGGCACGATTTTAGGCCACGAAGGAATCGGGATCGTCGAAGAAGTCGGCGATGCAGTGAATAACTTCAAGGTGGGCGACAAGGTCATTATCTCTTGTGTCACAGCTTGTAATACCTGCTACTACTGTAAACGTAGTTTGCCTTCTCACTGTGAAGATGGTGGTTGGATTTTGGGTCACTTAATCAATGGGACCCAAGCAGAGTATGTCCACATTCCACATGCGGATGGTAGTCTTTATCATGCGCCTGAAACTGTGGATGACGAAGCTTTGGTCATGCTCTCAGATATTCTCCCAACGTCTTATGAAATTGGGGTGCTTCCATCTCATGTAAAACCAGGCGATAATGTCTGTATCGTTGGAGCTGGTCCAATCGGCCTTGCTGCTCTCTTGACCGTTCAGTTCTTCTCACCTGCTACGATTATCATGGTGGACTTGTCTGAATCTCGTCTTGAAGCGGCTAAGAAATTTGGGGCAACTCATACCATCTGCTCCAGTGATATCGCTGAAATCAAAGCCTTTATCAATGAAGTGACGGACGGCCGTGGGGTCGATATTTCTATGGAATGTGTGGGCTATCCTGCTACTTTTGATGTCTGCCAAAACGTCATCTCTGTCGGTGGTCACATCGCCAATGTCGGTGTCCACGGGAAACCGGTTAGCTTCAATTTGGATGATTTGTGGATCAAGAACATTACTCTTAACACCGGTCTTGTCAATGCCAATACCACTGAAATGTTGCTCAATGTCTTGAAATCAGGCAAGATCGATGCTACTAAGCTCATCACCCACCACTTCAAACTCTCAGAAGTTGAAAAAGCCTATGATGTCTTTAAACATGCGGGTGAAAACCATGCACTCAAGGTGATTATCGAAAATGACATCAGTGAATGAAGTGGCAACTAATATTTGTTCATAGTTTTTTTAGATGGACCAGAGATATTCTGGTCCTATTTTCAACCCCAAAAAGCCAATGATTCCTTGCAAAATAAATTTGTTGTCTTATAATATAAGTACAGAAAACGATTACATAAAGAGAAAGGTGTGATCTTATGAAACGGTTTTGTTATCATCATGAATTCTGGATGGACTTCCATTTCTGGATCTTGGTCTTGCTTTTAGCGGCTGTGGCTTTGACGATGCGGGCTCCGCTTTCGGTAGTTAGCCTAGCTTATCTTGCTTTTGTTGGGATTTTGATCTTGCTGCAGGTCTTTCAACCGCCTGTATCGACGCGTCAGTATCCAGAAGGTAGCTACCATTTCAATTGGACCTTTTATCGGGATACCCGACTGTATATCGATCTCTTTTTACTAGCTGGTCTCTTGGCAGGCCCAATGGCTTCATCGGATATGGTCTATTGGATCTTGCTTGGAGCCGTCGTCGGCTCTATTGGCTTTGTATTTGTCGTAAAGGAAAAAGCAACTCAAAAGATGGCCTAGGTAGATGAGATGGTTTCAATATTATAGAGTAGAAATACTTCTTTAGAATAATCAAAAAAACCAAGAAGGATGAGTTTTATCTCATCCTTCTTGGTTTTTTAAATAGGGAGACCATATTAAGATTTTCGAGAACGTTGACTAGAGAGTTTTTTGTTTTCCCAGTAGCTATTAAAAACGATTTCTTTTTGTTCTCGGTTGATATTAAGAAAATGGGCATAGATGAGATCGACCACAATTAGTAAGGGGAGAACCGCCGAGATGCGATCGATATAGGTATTGCTTGGAAGAGGTGCAGCTGGCACCACTTCAGTGAAATCTTGGTGGATACCAGCAGGATTGGCAGTTACAAGGACTGTTTTTGCGCCGTTTTTCTTGGCTTTCAACATAGTATCTGTAATTGCGCATGTCTTGCCTGATAAGGAAAATCCAATGACTAAGCAGGAGGAATCTAGAATGCTGGTGGTCTGATTAAATCCGTCTTGATTAGTCACGACTTCCCCTGCCACACCAAGTCGCATAAGGCGCAATTTCATCTCCCGAGCCACCAAGCTGGAACTTCCAATCCCGAAGTAATAGATCCGATCTGCTTGATCAATTAAATCTGCTACATGCTCTAATTGGGGATCTTTGACGAAATTTTCAGTGACATTACTGATATGGTGGTATCGTTGCAAGACACTCAGCGTCAGCTCGTCATGTTCTTGTACCTGTTTTTGATTTTTGGTTTCTTCGTTAAAGTGATAAACAAATTCCCGATAGCCGGTGAAACCACATTTTTGAGAGAAACGCGTTAAGGCAGCCTTTGAGACATGGAGTAGCTCAGTTACACGAGAAGAGGACAGAGAGTGCTGTCGTGCTTCGGATGATAAAAAATATTGGGCAATGTCGCGTTCCATATCCGTTAACTCAGCTTCATGGCTGGCGATAATGGTTCGTAAATCTTGATCTTGTTTCACAGCAATCCTCCTTTCTCACAGGATGAAATAACAGGATGCTCCTATAATATATTACACATTATAACATGGAGACACCCTTTTATTCAAGTAAAAGCAAGTAAAATACATTGAAACTAGTATCAGTATTTAAAGGGTGAAATAATAATTTTAAAAGTGCTCAAAAGACTAAATTTACTTTCAGAAATAGAAGGCTAAAAATAGAGATCATAAAATTGTAGCTATAAGAAATAAATAGGAAAGTAAGGTAATGTTGTGAAAGAACCCATTCTCATAGCTTGATAAGAAAGAGCCTTTATAAATAACATAAAGTATTTGTATAATAAATAAAATAGGTATACAATAAAAATATAGGAATTACTAGGATTTTTTAGAAAGTACTTTCTAATTATAGGGAAAGTATTGAAAATACATATTTAAAGTATTATGATTAATGGTGTAAGAGCTTACAAACTAAAAAAAGAAGCAGGTGATTAAATCATGGAAGAGTTACGGCATAAGCTGATTGTTTCGTGTCAAGCTCTACCAGACGAACCATTGCATAGTGATTTTATTATGGCTCGTATGGCAGTAGCTGCCGAGGAGGGCGGAGCATCTGGAATTCGCGCCAATTCTGTTGTTGATATTGCAGCGATTCGAAAAGCGGTGGATTTACCGATCATTGGGATCATAAAACGAGATTACGTAGATGCAGATGTTTATATCACGGCAACTATGAAAGAGGTAGATGAACTCATGACGGTTCGTCCGGATATCATTGCGATAGATGCCACAACCTCTACACGACCAAATGGCGAAAGCTTAGAAGATTTTTTCCAAAAAGTAAAGAAAAAATATCCGGATCAATTGTGGATGGCAGATTGTTCTACTATTGATGAAATGCTTACGGCTGACCAATTAGGTTTTGATTATATTGGGACAACATTGGTAGGCTATACCAAGCAAAGTAAGGGCGATAAAATCGAATCAAATGACTTTGAAATTATTCGCAAAGCTCTTAGTAAACTATCTCATCCATTAATTGCAGAAGGTAACATAGATACCCCTGATAAAGTCCATAGGGTATTGGAGTTAGGTGCCTATAGTGTTGTCGTAGGTTCAGCTATTACACGTCCACAATTAATTACAAAAAAATTTGTAGAAGCAACAAAATAAAGAAAGAGGTTTCCAAATGACAAATACAAATTTGAAGAAATATGAAGGTGTTATTCCAGCGTTTTATGCTTGCTATGATGAAAATGGTGAAGTGAGCCCAGAAAGAGTACGTGCTTTGGCTCAATACCATATTGATAAAGGAGTACAAGGGGTTTA
Source organism: Streptococcus sp. LPB0220 (assembly GCF_008727815.1). Classification (NCBI taxonomy): domain Bacteria; kingdom Bacillati; phylum Bacillota; class Bacilli; order Lactobacillales; family Streptococcaceae; genus Streptococcus; species Streptococcus sp. LPB0220. The sequence goes on from NZ_CP044230.1 coordinate 69,783, forward strand.
TTTCAACGGATCTTCTGGAGAATGTATTTATCTTAGTGTTGAAGATCGTAAGCTGATTTTAGAGAATGTAATGGCGGTCGCTAAAGGAAAACTAACTGTTATTGCCCACGTCGCATGTAACAATACCAAAGATAGCGTTGAACTTGCAAAGCATGCTGAAAGTCTTGGAGTAGATGCTATTGCTGCTATCCCACCTATTTACTTCCGTCTTCCTGCCTATTCGATTGCTCGCTATTGGAATGACATGAGCAAGGCTGCACCAAATACAGATTTTATCATTTATAATATTCCGCAACTGTCTGGTACCACCCTCACACGCGACCTGTATGCTGAAATGCGCAAGAATCCACGGGTGATCGGGGTGAAAAATTCATCTATGCCAACACAAGATATTCAAATGTTTGTAGCTGATGGAGGAGATGACCATATTGTCTTTAATGGACCAGATGAACAGTTCATTAGTGGCCGCGTTATTGGTGCAAAAGCTGGAATTGGTGGTACTTACGGGGTGATGCCTGATTTGTTCTTAAAATTAAATGAATTGATCAAAGAATCCGATTTTGAAACAGCTAAAGAATTGCAATATGCGATCAATGATGTCATTTATAAGATGGTCAGTGGTCGAGCAAATCTTTATGCAGTGATCAAAGAAATTCTCCGTCTAAATGAAAAATTAGATCTTGGTTCTGTAAGAGCCCCACTCGAACCCTTGCATGAAGAAGATCTGGCAATTGCAAAAGAAGCAGCAGAACTTATTCAACAAGCACGAAAAGAATTTTTATAATAAATAAAATCAATATGGAGATATGTTATGGGCACAACAGGATTTACAATAATTGACTTAATTATCTTGATTGTTTATTTACTTGTGGTATTGGTTGCAGGTATCTATTTCTCTAAAAAAGAGATGAAAGGAAAAGAGTTCTTTAAAGGAGATGGTTCGGTTCCTTGGTATGTTACTTCGGTATCCATTTTTGCCACAATGCTCAGTCCGATTTCCTTCTTGGGACTCGCTGGTAACTCTTATGCAGGTAGCTGGATTTTATGGTTTGCTCAATTAGGGATGGTTGTAGCTGTTCCACTGACAATTCGTTTTATCTTACCTATCTTTGCACGGATAGACATCGATACGGCATATGATTACTTGGATAAACGTTTTAATTCTAAAGCACTTCGTATTATTTCAGCACTCTTGTTTATTATTTATCAATTGGGACGTATGTCTATCATTATGTACCTCCCATCAGCTGGTTTATCAGTATTGACAGGAATTGACATCAATATTTTGATTATTTTGATGGGTGCAATTGCAATTGTTTATTCTTATACTGGTGGTCTAAAATCCGTATTATGGACAGACTTTATTCAAGGTGTGGTTCTGATTAGTGGTGTCGTTGTAGCTTTATTTGTACTGATGGCTAATATTAAAGGTGGCTTTGGTGCAGTAGCAGAAACATTAGCAAACGGGAAATTCCTTGCTGCAAATGAAAAACTTTTCGATCCTAACTTGCTTTCAAACTCCATCTTCTTAATTGTGATGGGTTCAGGCTTTACAATCTTGTCTTCCTATGCTTCATCTCAAGATTTGGTTCAACGTTTTACTACAACACAAAATATTAAGAAACTTAATAAAATGTTGTTCACAAATGGTGTCTTGTCACTTGCAACTGCAACAGTCTTTTACTTGATCGGTACAGGCTTGTACGTATTCTATCAAGTACAAAATGCAGGTAGTGCAGCTAGCAATATCCCTCAAGACCAAATCTTTATGTACTTTATTGCATACCAGTTACCAGTAGGTGTCACAGGTTTGATCTTGGCAGCGATTTATGCAGCAGCTCAATCAACTATTTCAACAGGTTTGAACTCTGTTGCAACTTCATGGACATTGGATATTCAAGATGTCATTTCTAAAAATATGTCAGACGATCGTCGTACGAAAATTGCACAATTCGTATCTCTAGCAGTAGGTTTATTCTCAATTGTTGTTTCCATTATCATGGCTCATTCAGATATTAAATCTGCATACGAATGGTTCAATAGTTTCATGGGACTTGTACTTGGTCTACTTGGTGGTGTATTCATTCTTGGTTTTGTTTCTAAAAAAGCAAATAAACAAGGTGCTTATGCAGCGCTGATTGTATCAACCATCGTTATGGTATTTATTAAATACTTCCTTCCTCCAACAGCTGTTAGCTACTGGGCATATTCATTGATTTCAATTTCTGTATCAGTAGTTTCAGGTTATATTGTATCTGTTCTTACTGAAAATAAAGTATCTGCACCTAAATATACAACGATTTATGATATTTCAGAAATTAAAGCGGATTCAAGTTGGGAAGTTCGTCACTAGTCACTAATAGAAAAGAGAAAATAATATGATTATTTCTGAACAATCTGATTTTAGACGATATGCTTCTGTCAATAAACATTTTTCAAAAGTCTGTGATTTTTTAGAAAATACAAATTTGACAGATTTAGTTGATGGAAAAATTGATATTGACGGGGAAAATGTTTTTGCAAATTGTATGACTTATCTAGCTGATGGAGTCCCAGGAGATATTTTTGAAACTCATAAGAAATATTTAGATATTCATATTGTTGTTGAAAATACGGAAAAAATGGCAGTAACTTCCCCAGTTCGTGCTCAGTCACGTGTACCTTTTAGCGAAGAGAAGGATATTGCTTTTTACGATAGCAAAGACTATCAAATTGTTGAATTGCTTCCAGGGAATATGTTGGTGACTTTTGAAGAAGATCTTCACCAACCAAAGATTCATTGCAATGATGAAACTGTTAAAAAACTTGTTATCAAAGTTTTAAACGAGGAAAAATAAAATGAAAAAAATATTAAACAATATGTAACCTTAGGTACTGTATTGGATTGATGTTTGAAAAATTTGATTCATGGTATCGTAATGAACTTCATATGAAAAATGTTGTACCATATATAACATTTAAGATTGAAGATTTGAAAAAGAATTAAAGCTGAAATTTAAAAATATATAGAAAGAGAATAAAAATTATGGTAAATTACGGTATTGTTGGAGCTGGATATTTTGGAGCTGATTTGGCTCGCTCAATGAACAAAATTGAAGATGCAAAAGTGGTTGCGGTATTTGACCCAAATCATGGAGAAGAAGTTGCTCAAGAGTTGGGATCAGATGTTTGTGCAAGTTTAGATGAACTTGTAGCACGTGAAGATATTGATTGTGTGATCGTAGCTTCACCTAGCTACCTTCACCGTGAACCTGTTGTGAAAGCTGCTCAACATGGCAAACACGTATTTTGTGAAAAGCCAATTGCATTGTCTTATGAAGATTGTAAAGCCATGGTTGACGCATGTAAAGAAAATAATGTTATCTTTATGGCTGGTCACATCATGAACTTCTTTAATGGTGTACACCATGCTAAAGAATTGATTACTCAAGGTAAAATCGGTAAAGTTCTTTATTGCCATGCCGCTCGTACAGGTTGGGAAGAACAACAACCAACTGTATCATGGAAGAAACTTCGTTCTCAATCTGGAGGACATTTGTACCACCATATTCATGAATTAGATTGCATTCAGTTCATCATGGGAGGACTTCCTGAAAAAGCGACAATGGTAGGAGGCAATGTATATCATAAAGGTGAAAACTTTGGTGATGAAGATGATATGCTCATTGTAAACCTAGAATACTCTGATGATCGTTATGCTGTTTTGGAATATGGTAATGCTTTCCGTTGGGGTGAACACTACGTCTTGATTCAAGGAACTGAAGGAGCTATCAAACTTGACTTGTTCAATACTGGAGGTACTCTTCGTGTTAAAGGTGAAGGAGAATCACACTTCTTAGTACATGAAACTCAAGAGGAAGATGATGACCGTACAGCTATCTATACCGGTCGTGGTATGGATGGAGCAATTGCGTACGGTAAACCAGGAGTACGTTGCCCATTATGGTTACAAACATGTATTGATAAAGAAATGGAATATCTACATGACATCATTAAAGGTGGAGAAATTACAGAAGAATACGAAAAACTTCTCAATGGTGTAGCTGCTTTAGAATCAATCGCTACCGCTGATGCATGTACTTTATCAGTTAAAGAAGATCGAAAAGTAAGTCTTTCAGAAATCACAAATGCTTAACTATTGTAAAACAGAATAGTAAATTCTTGTCATTTTATAGGCTATTGATACGATAAGAAAATAAGGCCCTATTTCAATGAATAAGAGCAATCAGAAGATGTTGCTTGCTATTTCTAAGAAGCCCAGGTTGAATTCGAAAGGAGTTCCAGTATGGAATTAGTACAATATAAAGATGCAGTGATTGCACGGGACATTCAACACCCTGCACTCAAGAAAGTTGTAGATTATTTAAAAACACATGATGTCAGTCAAGATGAAAAGGGGACACATTCAGTCTCTGATGATTTCTTTTACAATGTGATTGAAATGGAAACAACGGATGAAGAACATCGTGTGTGGGAAAGTCACCGAGACTACTATGACGTTCATGTTCTATTCGAAGGTAAAGAACGAATCTCATATAATTTTCTGTCCAATATGAACTTGGAAGATTATGTGAAAGAAGAGGATTGGCAACAAATGTCTGGCCATTCGATGTTTGATATTCATTTTACACCTGGTGCCATTTTATTATTAGATCCAAATGATGCGCATAAGACAGGTTTGAAAGTCGATCAGGCTCAAGATATTCGCAAGATAGTATTTAAAGTGCGGTTATAGCGCGCATTATTCATTCTTTTCATTCCGAGCGGGAGAAATAGAACAATTTTTGAGAGAAGGATCTTGTTATCATCTAGTCACTGATTTCTCTCATTGAGTGGATCGAAAGGTCCTATAAGATGATGGATGTTCTCATGAATTGTTAATGGAGGTTGGAGACTATTCCCAGCCTCTTTCCCCGTTTTTAGAAGATGTTGTCAGAGTGGAGGAGAAATGGTTACATTAGAAAAAAGTATACAACCTGTCATTGAGTCAGTCTATGAAAGCTTAACAGATTTAGAAAAGAAAATAGCTGACTATTTTTTATCTGATCATGTCATGCAAGATGATTTATCTGCAAAATCAGTGGCTAAACGATTGTATGTTTCCCTCTCTTCTTTGACAAGATTTGCTAAGAAGTGTGGGTTCACAGGATATCGTCAATTTGTTTATGAATTTGAGGAGTCAAATCAGGACATTCAAAATGTTAGTCGACATATTACAAAAAGTGTCTTATCTGATTATGGAGAGTTGTTAAATAAGACTTTTTCTTTGATTGATGAAGAACAGTTATTACGTGTTAGTCGGATGTTAGACAAGGCTAAGCGGGTCTATATATACGGAATTGGAAGTTCAGGTCTTGTAGCGCGTGAGATGGAATTTCGCTTTATGAGGCTGGGAATGATTTGTAAGGCTATTACCGATGACCACATGATACGAGTCAATGAGGTCATGCTGGATGATGAGTGTCTGGTTATTGGAATTTCGTTATCCGGTGAGACAAAAGAAATTCTGGATGCTGTGTATCAAGCAAAGCAAAAAGGTTCTAGGACTGTTCTAATAACATCGAAAATAAGTGCGTTTTTAAAAGGGCGGTGTGATGAACTGGTGTCTGTGGCAGTAAAGGAAAGTTTGCCCCAAGGTACGCTCATATCACCACAATTCCCAGTCTTAGTTGTAGTCGATATTTTTTATGCCTATTATGTTGACTTGGATAGAGAGAGAAGGAATCATATATTCACCAATACACTTTCGGCCCTCAATTTACATAAAACGGAGGATGAACAATGAATATTTTAGGGATCGACATTGGAGGTACATCTATTAAGTCGGATGTATATAATGAAGATGGCAATGCTTTGGGACATTTTTCAGAACAGAGAACCAATATATGCCATGAGAACCAAACAAATGGTATACTGGATCAAATTTGTGACCTCATTGCTGGCTATCAATCTATTATTGACTTAGATGGAGTTGCTATTTCGACAGCAGGTGTGGTCGACAGCCAATTAGGGAAAATCGTATATGCAGGTTACACCATTCCTTCTTACAGTGGGACTGATTTTTCCAGCGAGATTCAGAAACGATTTTCCATCCCCGTTACAGTAGAAAATGATGTCAATTGTGCCTTGTTAGGAGAAATATGGAAAGGTGCAGCCAGAAATAGCCATTCTACTGTTATGATTACGGTTGGGACCGGTATTGGTGGTGGAATTTTCACCAATGAACAAATCTTATCCGGGCATAATTTTACAGCAGGTGAAATCGGATATTTACCGATTGGGAATACAGATTGGCAATCCTTAGCGTCTGCGTCAGCACTCGTTCAGATGTATGAGGAAGCATCTGGCTTACACCATCAAACCGGTAAAACTTTTTTTGAGGCGGTGGATAAGAGTGAACCAGTTGCTTTGAAGGTCTTAGAAACATACGTTTATCATCTGGCACAAGGATTGGTTACTCTTTCTTATGTCTTAAATCCAGAGAAAATGATTTTAGGAGGTGGCATCTTTGCTCGCTCAGATGTTTTGCTGCCTCTGTTGCAAAATGAGTTGTATCATGCGGTTCAGGACCAACGATTCTTACCGCGAGAAATTGTAACGGCTACATTAGGAAATGAAGCAGGAAGATTGGGAGCAGTAGCCAAATTTTTAATGGATCAGGGGAAGAACTTGTCTTAAAAAACGGTCGTTTTAGGAGTGATCGATCCCTAAATCCCCGAACAAAACTATGTAAAATATGGTATAATTTAAGATAATTGTACTGTTGTTGGAAGAACAATGGTTGAATAAGGAGGTGTGACGATGTCGAATGCAACACTCGAGATGATGCAAGAGATCGAGCAAGCTGCTCAGGCCGTGATCGTAGGCTATGAAGCTCAAGTCGAACAAATCCGAACGGATTCACGCGATCGCCTTGCAACAGTGGCACAGCATTACGATGAGGAAACCAAGCAATTGGTCACAGAGGCAGAAAAAAACGCCCAGGAAAAACTCGTCCGTTTAACGAAAGATCTGAAAGAAACGGTTGCGCGCAATGATGCCAAAGTACAGCAAGCGATGACCGATAAGCGAGCTGGGTTAGTTGAAGCCATTGTAGAAAAGGTGGTAGCAAGCTATGGCCGTTAGTCAGATGCAAAAACTGTCTCTCATCTTGCCCAAAGATGACTTGGACGGTCTCCTACTAGCGCTGCAGTCTGAGGCGAAAATCCAGATTTATGACCTCAGTGAGCATGAAGAATGGCAGGCTGCCTTTGAGGCAAATACCTTGTCTCAACCCTTGACAGAGGACAATCGTCAAGCCTTGGTAGAGCTACAAAAACGTCAAGAACAAGTCGAAAAAATGATTCAGACTCTAGAGCGCTACATGCCTGAGAAAAAGGCCCTGCAAGCTCTGAAGGAAGAACCTTTAAGTTTGTCTTTTGATGATCTGCAGGCCCACGGGATGATTCGAGACGAGGATCTTCTATTGACCAAGTTGAAACGCCAAATGCGCGTGTTAGACAAGGCTCGCCAGAAGATTGCAGATGCAAAGGGAGAGATCGAACGCTTAGAAAAATGGCGACCGTTAGAGGTGACACCAACAGCCCTTGCTACCTTTCACTATGTGCATGGTTTGATTGGGACCATCCCTAATAGCGATACAGACGCTGTTCGTTCTTCTTTAAAAGCTCATCCTGAGCTGGAGTTAGAAGAAGTCTTTACGTCTGAAACCGAACACGGCTATGTCATCTTGTATCGTTCGGGAGACCGTGTAGCTGTTCAGGAGCTTCTGGAAGAACATGGGTTCAAAGAATTGGACTATGAAGAAGAGCAAGTCCCAGCCGCTTACTTAGATCGCCTAGAAGGGGAAATCAAAGAGCAGGAAGCTGTCGTTGCAGCAACCCTAGCAGAGTTACAAAACTCCCAGAAGGAGTTGGACCAACTCAAGTATCAGATGGATTACTTGTTGAGCTTGGGAGCTCGTGAGGAAGTCAAGTCACTGCTAGCCAGCACGCAAAGTTTGGTAGCCTTAGAGGGTTGGATTGAAACATCCCAAGTGGCATCGTTACGAGATTTCTTGCAGCAAGGTTTTGGTTCTCGGGCCCTATTAGAAACGCGCGATGTGACAGAAAAAGATTGGGATGACGTTCCGATCCAGTTGCGAAATAGTGCCTTGGTAGAGCCCTTTGAATTAGTCACAGAGATGTACGCCCTGCCTAAGTATTACGAGAAAGATCCGACACCGATCGTTTCGCTCTTCTACTTTGTATTCTTTGGCATGATGGTCGCAGATATCGGTTATGGGCTCTTGCTAACGGTAGCGACAGGGTTTGCCCTTAAAGCCTTTAAGCTCAAGCCTGGGACAGCCAAGAACCTTCGGTTCTTCAGTCTTCTTGGAATTTCCGTTGCCCTTTGGGGTGTGGTCTATGGCTCTTTCTTTGGATTTGAGATGCCTTTTGCCCTGATCAGTACGACCAGCAACGCTATGACCATCCTGATCCTCTCAGTGGTCTTTGGTTTTGTCACTGTCTTAGTGGGACTGTTCCTAGGGGGGATGAAAAATGTCCGCCTCAAAGACTACACGGAAGCCTATAATGCGGGCTTTGCTTGGGTTTTGATCCTACTTGGTTTAATGCTTCTAGCTGTAGGCAATATCTTGCCAGGAATGAGCCTTCTAGTTCCGATCGGCAAGTGGCTAGCTATTTTGAATGCCATTGGGATCTTGATTGTTTCCATTGTCAGTGCCAAGAAGCTATCCGGTTTAGCGTCTGGTCTCTTTAACCTCTACAATGTTAGTGGCTATGTCGGAGACTTGGTCAGCTTCACCCGTTTGATGGCCTTGGGCTTGTCTGGAGCGAGTATCGGTTCGGCCTTCAACCTCATTGTCAATCTCTTCCCACCGCTTGGACGGTTTACGGTAGGGCTTCTGCTCTTTATCGTTCTACATGCCATTAATATGTTCCTGTCCTTCTTGTCAGGATATGTGCATGGAGCCCGTTTGATCTTTGTGGAGTTCTTCGGTAAGTTCTACGAAGGAGGAGGCAAGCCATTTCGTCCTCTCAAACCTTCTGAACGCTATATTAAAACAAAAAAATAAGTATTATCTTTAATAAATAGGAGTATATTCATGGAATCTTTAGCATCATATTTTTCAGCCCATGGGGGCGCCTTCTTTGCAGCATTTGGTGTGGCGATCGCCGTTGCACTTAGTGGAATGGGATCTGCCCTTGGGGTTGGTAAAACGGGTCAAGCAGCAGCAGCGCTCTTGAAAGAACAACCTGAAAAATTTGCCCAAGCCTTGATTTTGCAATTGTTGCCAGGTACACAAGGTTTGTACGGTTTCGTTATCGGGATCTTGATCTGGTTGCAAATTAAGCCAGATATGCCACTTGAAACAGGGGTTGCTTACTTCTTTACAGCTCTTCCAGTTGCGATCGTTGGTTATTTCTCAGCCAAACACCAAGGAAATGTTGCGACAGCAGGGATGCAAATCTTGGCCAAACGCCCTGAAGACATGATGAAAGGGGTTATCCTTGCGGCCATGGTTGAAACCTACGCCATCTTGGCCTTCGTTGTGTCCTTCCTATTGACCCTACGCGTCGGCTAAGAGCTAGCTTTGATGGATTCGCCTCGCGAGGCGAAAAACACAAGACGCATGCAATAGGAGAAAAAACGATATGGATGAACAAACCCAATTAAAGGATTCGATCTTGGCCCAAGCCCATGAAAAAGGGCGTAAACTCTTAGAAGAGGCCAAGGAAACCATCCTAAAAGAAGAGACTGCGCTAGAAGAGCGTTTGATTCAAGACAAACTCAATCAACGCTCCGAGCAGCTCAAGCGGATTCAACGTCAATTGCAACGTGAAACCCAACAAATCGAAAATAAAAAACGCCAATCCACCCTTGTCACCAAGCAACGAGTCTTAAAGGATCTCTTTGCGGATGCTTATGAAGCGATGGCGGCTTGGCCCCTTGAAAAGGAAATGCAGTTTGTAGATGCGGTCTTAGAGCGCTATCAGGGACAAGTTGTGACCCTGACCTTTGGGGCGGTGAGCGCTGCTAAATTTGATTCAGCAGCTCTCGAGAGATTGAAGCAGACGCATCAGAATGTGACAGTTGCAGATGCAACGATCCCAGCTCAAGCAGGCTTTGTCTTGTCGGTTGGGAAGATTGATGACAACTATCTCTACCGTGATTTGGTGGATTCCATTTGGGAGCAAGAAAGCTACCAGATGGCAGCCAGCATTTTCACAGATGAAGAGAACTAGGAGGTTGCAATGAGCGAACGGACCTATTCTCAAGTCAATACAGGAATCAGCGTACGTGAGGCTAGTTTTCTCAGTCCCAGTCAGTTCGAGCAGTTGCTTGCAAGTCCCTCAAGCGAGAGCCGAGAAGGCTTGCTACAAGGAACACCTTATGCTTTAGACAGCCACGAGATCAAGGATTTATCAGCCCTTGAAGCCCGCCTGATGGCAGCCTTGTTGGCAGAATACCAATGGGCTTTTGAGGTAAGCCCTCAGCCAGACTTGGTTAGCCTGTTTACCTTGAAATACACCTATCATAATCTCAAGGTTTGTCTGAAACACAAGGCAACAGAGCGCAAGTTGGGGCACTTATTGATCCCTATCGGTCCTTATTCTCTCGATGTGCTCGAGCATTTGGTGGCGACCTTTTCTGCGGAGCATTGTCCGGCCTTTATGGCGGAAGAAGTGGCTGCAACCTGGCAAGAATTCCAAGACTATCAGGACTTGCGGGTCCTCGAAATCGGGATGGACTTAGCTTATTTTAAACACCTGAGATACTTAGGGGACAGCCTAGATCATCCGATTCTGAAGCAGTTGGTGGACGTGACCATTGACTTTTACAATGCGATTACGGTCAAGCGGGCCTTGGATCAGCAAAAACCGCATAGTTTTATGCACCAATTGCTCTCAGATGAAGGAAGCCTCAGTGCCCATCAGGTGATCGACCTGTTAGAATCCGGTCAATGGTTGACCTGGTTTTATCAAGTTAATCCGCTGGACTACGATCTCGCCTTAGAGACTTATGAAGAAAAGATGCGCACCGGCCAACTAAAGACCGTAGAGTTGGAGTATTTAGAGAGTTTGGTGAAATTCAGTCTTCTAGACGCTGGCCGTTTTGAAGTCGATGGACCACTCCCTCTTGTTCGTTATCTTTACGGAAAAGAGTTAGAGGTGACCAACCTTCGTTTGGTCCTCTCTGGTTTGGACAATGGTTTCCCGCTAGCAGAAATCAAAGAAAGGATGAGACCGATTTATGGACAAACAGACCTATAAGATCGCCGTTGTGGGCAATCGGGACGCCATCCTTCCTTTTCGCCTGATTGGCTTTCAAACCTATCCGGTCACAGAGCCACAAGAAGCGATCAATACCTTGCGAAAACTCAGTCGGGAAAACTTCGGGATTATCTACCTGACAGAGGATATTGCTCAGGCCATTCCAGATACAGTAGCTTTTTACGACCAGCAGCTGACACCAGCTCTGATCCTTATCCCGACCCATAGAGGGACTACAGGACTGGGCCAACAGCGGATTCGTGATAATGTCGAAAAAGCAGTAGGACAGGATATTTTATGAGAACAAATGAATTTGGCCAAGCGATTGGCGATGCACTGCCGGATTTTACACCGGGGCTTCTGCCAGCTATTGAGCGGATCGAAGGTCGCTATACCGTGATCGAGCGCCTCTCAAAAGAAAAACATGGAGCAGATCTTTATCAGGTCTACGGGCCGGACTCTCCAGCAGCGATGTGGACCTTTCTGTTCAAAGGCCCTGCCCGCAATGAGGAGGAGTGGGACCGCTTATTAGATGATCTCATGACAGCCCAAGGTCGCTTTTACTATGCGATTGTAGACAAAGATTCAGGCAAGGCTTTGGGGACTTTCTCTCTCATGCGGATCGATCAAGCCAATCGGGTGATCGAAGTTGGAGCAGTGACCTACTCACCAGCGCTCCAAAAGACACGCATGGCTACGGAAGCCCAGTATCTGTTAGCGCGCTACGTGTTTGAAGATTTAGGCTACCGCCGTTATGAGTGGAAATGCGATGCCTTAAACCAAGCATCTCGCAAAGCAGCTGAGCGCTTAGGCTTCACCTATGAAGGCTGTTTCCGTCAGGCTGTTGTTTATAAAGGTCGTACCCGTGATACAGACTGGTTGTCCATCATTGACCAAGAATGGCCAGCTATCAAACAGCGCTTCGAAGCCTGGTTGGATCCAAGCAATTTCGATGCCAATGGCCAACAAAAGCAATCTCTAAGAGAGATAGCACAAAAGTAAAACAAAGAAACAAAGGATTCCCAGGAGGAATACATGACTCAAGGAAAAATTATCAAAGTTTCCGGTCCCTTGGTGGTCGCATCAGGGATGCAGGAGGCCAATATCCAAGACATTTGCCGGGTCGGCGATCTTGGTTTGATTGGTGAAATTATTGAGATGCGGCGTGACGAAGCTTCTATCCAAGTATATGAAGAAACGTCTGGAGTCGGTCCAGGAGAACCAGTGGTCACAACCGGAGCTCCCCTTTCTGTTGAATTGGGACCAGGTTTGATCTCTCAGATGTTTGACGGGATCCAACGCCCCTTGGAACGTTTCCAAGAAGTTACTGCCAGTGACTTTTTGGTTCGTGGGGTGCAAGTTCCAAATCTAGATCGGGACACCAAATGGGCCTTCGAACCAAGTGTGACAGAAGGGACAGAGGTGGTTGCAGGAGACATCGTCGGTACCGTTCAAGAGACCAATATGGTGGAACACCGCATCATGGTACCCTTTGGTGTCAGTGGACGTGTAACCAAGATCGCAGCAGGTTCTTACACAGTGGAAGAGCCAGTTTATGAGATCGAGCAGGCAGATGGCAGTCTCTTTACTGGTACTTTGATGCAAAAATGGCCAGTTCGTCGAGGCCGTCCCTTTGCACAAAAACTGATTCCAGTAGAGCCTTTGGTCACCGGTCAACGGGTCATCGATACCTTCTTCCCTGTGACAAAAGGTGGAGCTGCAGCAGTTCCTGGTCCTTTTGGAGCTGGAAAAACAGTTGTGCAACACCAGGTGGCTAAGTTTGCCAATGTAGACATCGTAATTTACGTTGGTTGTGGGGAACGCGGAAATGAAATGACGGACGTTCTGAATGAATTTCCAGAATTGATCGATCCAACAACTGGCCAATCCATCATGCAACGGACTGTTCTGATCGCCAATACTTCGAACATGCCAGTAGCTGCGCGGGAAGCTTCTATCTACACAGGGATCACCATTGCGGAATACTTCCGTGATATGGGCTATTCCGTTGCCATCATGGCCGATTCGACGTCGCGCTGGGCTGAAGCTCTCCGTGAAATGTCTGGTCGTCTAGAAGAAATGCCCGGAGATGAAGGTTACCCAGCCTATCTTGGTAGCCGGATCGCCGAATACTACGAGCGTGCAGGTCGGGTCAAGACACTCGGAACCACTGCGCGCGAAGGTTCAATTACCGCTATCGGTGCCGTTTCCCCTCCGGGTGGAGATATTTCAGAGCCGGTGACCCAAAATACCTTGCGGATTGTCAAGGTCTTCTGGGGACTAGATGCTCAATTGGCCCAACGTCGTCACTTCCCAGCCATCAACTGGTTGAGTTCTTATTCCCTTTACCAAGATGAAGTCGGTCGCTATATCGATCTACATGAACAAATCAGCTGGTCTGAAAAAGTGACCCGCGCTATGAACTTGCTTCAAAAGGAAAGTGAATTGCAAGAAATCGTCCGCTTGGTTGGTCTAGATTCCTTGTCTGAAAAAGACCGCTTGACCATGAATGCGGCCAAGATGATCCGTGAAGACTACCTGCAACAAAATGCCTTTGATGAGGTCGATACCTATACCTCTTTCAGCAAGCAGGTGGCCTTGTTGACCAACATTTTGACCTTTGACCAAGAAAGTCAAAAAGCACTAGAATTAGGGGCTTACTTCACAGAAATCATGGAAGGAACCGTGGCTCTTCGAGACCGCATTGCCCGGAGCAAGTTCATCCATGAGGACCAGTTGACCACTATCCAGGCCTTGAAAGAAGAAATCGTAGAAACCCTACACCAAATCGTCGCAAAAGGAGGAGTAGACAATGAGCGTGATTAAAGAATACCGTACTGTCAGCGAAGTTGTTGGCCCCTTGATGATTGTCGATCAGGTCGAAGGGGTTCACTACAATGAACTGGTAGAAATCAAGCTCCATGACGGAACAACCCGTCAGGGACAAGTCCTCGAAGTCCAAGAAGACAAGGCCATGGTCCAGCTCTTTGAAGGGTCTAGCGGGATCAACTTGGAAAAAGCCAAGGTTCGCTTTACCGGACGTCCCTTAGAACTCCCTGTGTCTGAAGACATGGTGGGCCGCATCTTTAACGGGATGGGCAAACCCATCGACGGTGGTCCAGAAATTATCCCAGAGAAATACTTGGACATTGATGGTCAAGCCATCAATCCTGTTTCGCGGGACTATCCAGATGAATTTATCCAGACAGGGATCTCAGCCATTGACCATTTGAATACCTTGGTTCGGGGCCAAAAACTCCCCGTGTTCTCAGGTTCTGGTCTCCCTCACAAGGAGTTGGCAGCTCAGATTGCTCGTCAAGCGACGGTTCTTAATTCCGAAGAAAACTTCGCCGTGGTCTTTGCGGCTATGGGGATTACCTTTGAAGAAGCCGAGTTCTTTATGAACGACCTTCGGGAAACAGGAGCTATTGACCGCTCTGTCCTCTTTATCAACCTAGCTAATGACCCAGCTATCGAGCGGATTGCGACTCCTCGGATCGCCTTGACCGCTGCAGAATATTTGGCCTATGAAAAAGACATGCACGTCTTGGTTATTATGACCGATATGACCAACTACTGTGAAGCTCTTCGGGAAGTATCCGCTGCCCGCCGGGAGGTTCCAGGACGTCGGGGCTATCCAGGTTATCTTTATACTAACCTCTCAACCCTCTACGAACGTGCAGGACGCTTGGTTGGGAAAAAGGGATCGGTGACTCAAATTCCGATCCTCTCCATGCCAGAAGATGACATCACCCACCCTATCCCTGACTTGACAGGCTACATCACAGAAGGACAAATTATCTTATCCCGCGATCTCTACAATAGTGGTTACCGCCCACCGATCAATGTTCTTCCATCCCTTTCTCGTTTGAAGGATAAGGGTTCTGGTGAAGGTAAGACTCGGGAAGACCATGCGGCGACCATGAACCAGCTCTTTGCGGCCTATGCCCAAGGAAAACAAGCCAAAGAACTGGCTGTAGTGCTTGGGGAGTCTGCCTTGTCAGATACCGACAAGCTTTATGTCAAATTTACCGACCGCTTTGAGCAAGAATACATCAACCAAGGATTCACTACCAATCGGACGATTGAGGAAAGTTTGGATCTCGGTTGGGAACTCTTATCCATCCTTCCGCGAACAGAGCTCAAACGGATCAAGGATGAGATGATTGACAAGTATCTGCCAAACAAAGAGGATTAGCCTATGGCACGATTAAATGTAAAACCAACTCGGATGGAGCTCAATATTCTCAAAGAGCGCCTCAAGACAGCAACCCGAGGCCATAAGTTGCTCAAGGACAAGCGAGATGAACTCATGCGTCGCTTTATTGAAGCTGTTCGTGAGAATAATCGCCTGCGCCAAAAGGTAGAGGCGGCGCTTGTGGACAATATGCAAGATTTCGTGATGGCCAAGTCCTTAGAGAGCGACCTCATGGTGGAAGAAATCTTCGCTGTTCCCACTCGAGAAGTGATGCTACACATTGAGGAAGAAAATGTCATGAGTGTGCGCGTGCCCAAGCTCCATGCTCGTATCGATAATCCATACGGAGATGATGAAGGGGACGTGGTCTATAGCTATCTCGCCTCTAACAGTCAAATGGACAGCACCATTCAAGAAATGGGAGATCTCCTCCCAGATTTGCTCAAATTAGCGGAAATCGAAAAAAGTTGCCAACTCATGGCAGATGAAATCGAGAAAACTCGCCGTCGAGTGAATGGACTGGAGTATGCGACCATCCCAGACCTCAAAGAGACTATCTATTATATCGAAATGAAACTCGAAGAAGCCGAACGCGCCAACCTCGTCAGAATCATGAAGGTAAAATAAGATGCATCAAGATACAAAGCCGTAAAAAGCTGTGTTCAATTACTTAAAAAAGACAAGAACCTCATCAAGAAACCATTCCTAGATGAGGTTCTTTTGCACCCTCGTACTCTTCTTCCAGCACCCTATTTTTATGTTACTAGTTTGTAACAATGTGACAAGAAAGACGAAATGTTACAAGAAAAATACAGTTTTGTTAAATAGCCAAAAAGGCCTTTTATTATTTTTAAATTGTGATAAGATAGTATGGTAGTTAATTTGTCCAAGAAAATCTTGAGCAAAAAAACAAAGAAAAAAGAGGATAAAAGATGAAATTAAAAGTTAATACGAAAGCCTTGATCGCTTCAACAGTAGCTCTTGCAGTGATTCCCTTTACAAAAGCCACTGCAGAAACACTTGAAGATTGGGTAGCTCGCTCAGTAGATGAAATCAAACATGATATCCAACAAAGCGGTGAAAACCAACAAACTTATACCATCAAATATGGTGATACATTGAGTTCGATCGCAGAAGCCCTTGGAATCGATGTTCATGTGTTGGCAAACTTGAACAACATCAGCAACATGGATTTGATCTACCCAGGTACTGTTTTGAAAACAACAGTAAATGATCAAAAAGAAGTAACTTCAGTTGAAATCCAAACTCCTCAAGCAGGTACGACAGATGCAACCGTTGCAAGTGCTGACTTGACAACAAACCAAGTGACAGTTGATGACCAAACAGTCGCTGTCAACGATTTGTCTAAACCAGTAAACGAAGATAACAAAGCTGTTCCAGTAGCTCCAGCAGCGGAAGCTCAAGAAGCTCCAGCGGAAGCTCCTGTAGTTGAAGTACCAGCAGCAGAAACACCAGCACAACCGGCTGTTCCAGAAACACCAAGCTACGGTGCTCCAGCTCCCAATGTTGCAACTCAAAACCCAGAAACAGCCTCAGTTTCTGCTCCTGAAGCTCCAGCAACTCAACCAGAAGCTCCTGCTGAAACACCAGCTCCTGCAGACGAAGCTCCGGCAGCAGAAACTGTCGCAGCACCAGAAGTGCAACCAGTAGCAGAAACCTCAACGAGCGGAAATACGATTCCAAATGATCCACACCTTCAACCACAAGCAGAAGCTTTCCGTCAAGAAATCGCTGCAAAATTTGGTATCACAAACATTGGTGGTTACCGCGAAGGGGATCCAGACGATCATGGTAAAGGACTTGCAGTGGACGTAATGGTCCCAACCAGTTCACAACTTGGAGATCAAGTGGCACAATATGCGATTGATAACATGGACCGTGCAGGTATTTCATATGTTATCTGGAAACAACAATTCTACATGTCAGTAGACAATATGTACGGACCAGCTAACACTTGGAACCAAATGCCTGACCGTGGTGGAGATACAGCAAACCACTATGATCACGTACATATCTCATTTTACGAATAATTAAAATTCAATCCAGAAACATTGAACTAGGCCTAGAGCCTAGTTCTTTTTTTGTGCACACAAAAAAAGCCGGAAGACGAATCTTCCAGCCGGTCAATAGTTATAAAATATGATCGACTTTTTCCACCTGATAAAGGGCAATCGCCATGATAATGGTTAAGACCAGTAGCATGAGGATAGCTGGTGTCCAAGAGTGGAAGAGAGACTTGCTGTAGCCGAAGAGAATGGGACCAAATGCTGCAAAGACGTAGCCTCCTGTTTGGGCAAGACCAGAAAGTTGAGCTGTCTTTTCAGGTGTACTGGATTTCATGGAGAAAGCGACCATGAGGTAAGGAAAGAGCGAACTAACGGAACTTCCTATCAGGGCATTGATGACCAGCCAGTAGAAGAAGTTGCTAGTCGGGATTAAGAGCATGGCTACCCCTAAAATTCCTGCTCCGACAACAATGGCAAGCATCAAGCGTCGGTTGCGATCGGATAACCGTGTGGTTAAGCTTGGGATCGTCAAGGAGAATGGGAGACTGATTAAGGTGAACACTGAGGCAAGTAGTCCAGATTCAACCTTTGAAAGGCCAGCTTGAACAGCCATGGTCGGAAGCCAAGTCATACTTGTATAGAAAAGTAGTGACTGCAATCCTCCGAAAATCATGATAGCCCAGACATATTTATTGGTGTACCACTTGCTACTAGATTCCGTAGTAGCAGCCTTTTTGAGTCGGTGGTTGTAGCGAAGGTTAGGAATCCAGATGACCAAAGCAAGAGCACACAGGGCGGTCAAAAGGGTCACTAGACCTTGCCAAGACGTAGCTTTGGTAATAGGAACCGCTACAGAAGAAGCGATTGCTGTGGACATCCCCATAGAGGTGATGTAGAGAGTCGTTAGCACACCGAGTTGCTTAGGCCGATTGACCTGAATCAAGCTTGGAAGCAGAACATTGAGAAAGGCAATACTTGCTCCAATTAAGATGGTCCCCAGATAGAGAAAGGGAAGATTGATAATCCGAATGGCAGATCCGATCGTCATTGCGATCAAAACAAGAAAGAAGAGACGCTCAATTCCTAATTTTTGAGCAAACTGAATCGCAAAAGGTGAGAAAATGGCAAAGGTAAGAAGTGGCAAGCTAGTCAATAGTCCCAGAGAGCTCACATCCACCCCCAAACCAGCTGCGATGTCAGACAAGACCGTCGGAAGCGTAGTAAATGGTGTTCGTAAAACAATCCCAAGCATAATGATGCCCGGGATGAATAGCTTAGAATGTGTTTTTTTCATAAATCCTCCTCAGACAAAAATTCTCTTCATTATAACACAGATCGAGTATAAATTGGAGTATTTGTACAAATGAAGGAGAAGGAACGTAGTTTTCACTGCCGTTCGAACTTCGTCAACGTACCTAAGCTCACTAACGTTCGCTAAAGGAATAAGGAACGTAGTTCTCACTACCGTTCGAACTGCATCAATATCTCTAAATTCGGTTGAACTTTCTGAGTTCACCTCGCTCAGTTTTATAAGGACCGTAGTTCTCACTAGCGTTCGAACTGCATCAACGTAGCTAAGTTCACTAACGTTCACTAAGGTACGTAGAAAAAGCCACCGGTTTTGGTGGCTCTTATAGGGAGATTATTATGAAAAAGTTTAGGATTTTCTATCAAACAAAGTTAGGAGGTCTTTATTTGATGGTTTTATTATAAGGCGGTTTGCTTAAAGAAAACTTAAGAAAAGGCGCTGATCGAAAGAATCGGTCTGAAGTCTGAGATGCCTTTACTCACTGAAGAAATCAATGCCAGTTTTGTTGAGTTCATTGACCCGCAACATGAATTTTGTCTTGATTTGAATAAGCGGGCTTCCGAAATTTTCGAGTGCAATCAAACCTTCCAGGGCTTTTAGGACCTGCTTGGCACGGTAAACCCCTTCCTTGTCATTTAAGCCAAGGAGGGCATAGACCTGCATAAATTCTAACTGCATGGAAATACTGGTGTTTAAAATCGGTTTGCGCTTGCGAAGCTGGTTAATTGATTGAAGAAAATTCAGAGCTTCTAGGTAGAGTTCTTTTTTAATAAGATAGTTGGCCAGATTTAACAGCAAAGAGGCCAACGCATTGGCAGAGTAGGCAGAATAACTGCTTTCAAAAAGTTCCAAGGATTCTTTTCGAATCTTAGCGACGACTTCATAGGGCAAGACAGATAAAAGGGCAATGGTGAAGTCTTGCTCAATTTCATTTTGATAGGCAAACGGCACTTCTTGAGCGATTCGTTGAATCGAGACAGGTGCGTCCTCCAGGTGGATTTCTTTTCCCATCGCGTTATTGACATTGATTTCAAGCGAACGCAAATAGAGTTGCCAGAGCTCTTTGTTCTCCTCGGCAACAGGTGATTTTTCGTGCTTTAAGCGCTCAATAATGGACAGAAAATCCATGTTTTCTTGATTGATATGTTTCATCAAAATGGGGCTGAAATTTTGAATAGTTAAGCCAGGATAATGGGACAAAAAGGTGTCCCAATCCACCCCCATAGACAGCAAGAGGCGAGAGAAGGTCTCGATGGTCACTCCTTTTTGAGAACGCTCAAATTGGCTGAGGAACTGAGGAGAGACAATATCTGCAGCGACTTCTTTTAGAGAAAGACCGCGTGCTTCACGAATTTTACGGAATGTTGGACCAAATGGAGAAGATGAGGACATAGGGGGGCTTCCTTTCAATTAGCATACCATTAGTATACCTCAAAAAAGGCTGGAATTAAACTCAGAGTTTAATTTTTGACAAAAAAACTAGAAATTCTTCGATTTTTAAGAAAAATGAAACTATAGTTTACATGGCCCTTTTTTAGGGAGGGATTTTTGATAAAATAAGGTCAATTCTAGAAGATAAGCTTATAACAAAAGGAGATTTACAATGACGACACAAGAAATTTTACAACTATTAGATGAAAAGCGCGTGCTAACGGCCCCTGCAGCAGTTGCTTGGGATGAAGTTCAACGGCAACAAAACCGATTAAATCAAGCAGCGAAGAGACTCAATGGGCCAATTACGGTCACACTGGCCCTCAATCTTCTTTTTGCTTTTACGATTTTTCTCTTAGAACAAAGTCACCTGATGCACGGTTTTCTACTGATGCTCGGATTGATGGGTGGGTTGATTGCGATCAAATATTTTGTATTTGTAGCCCCAGCCAAGCAGGCTCTTGCCAATGCCCGGGCTCTTTATAACCAGGAAATCAGCCAACCAGCCTACCAACAAGGGATGCAAGGTTTCCCACAAAAATTTTACAATTACCACGACCTCTTCCGACTATATAACTTAATTGCAGAAGGCCGTGCCTCTACCTTGCCAGAAGCCTATAATCTGCTTGAAATGCAACAATTCCAAGAAACGCAAGTCAATCTGCAAGAAGAAGCCAATGCCCTACAAGCCGATATCGCACGTAGCTCAAGGGTCAGCGCCGTTGCTAATGTAGTTACTGCTTACAATACCTATCGCATCCACAAAGATATGTAATGTCAAAAAGATAAAAGATGAAGAGCCCCTACAGAAATCCTGATCGATGATCCAGGTTTTTGTAGAGGCTCTTTTCAAGTCAGGCTAAAAATATTTTCGGAAAAGGACAGTAGTTCTCACTGTCGTTCGAACTGCGTCAACGTACCTAAATTCATAAACGTTCGTAAAGAGAATAAGGATCGTAGTTTTCGCTTCGCTCAAACTGCATCAATATCTCTAAATTCGGTTGAACTCTCTGAGTTCACCTCATTAATTTTTTAAAGATCGTAGTTTTCGCTTTGCTCAAACTGCGTCAACGTACCTAAACTCGCCGATGCTCGTAAAGGTACGTAGAAAAAAGCCACCGGTTTTGGTGGCCCTTATAGGGAGATTATTATGAAAAAGTTTAGGATTTTCTATCAAACAAAGTTAGGAGGTCTTCATTTGATGGTTTTATTATAAGGCTCATTTCTTAAAGAAAACTTAAGAAAAGACACTGTCTATAAGAATCGGTCTTAGGTCTGATAAATTTTACAACAGAAGCTATTTAGATTTTTTTCTAAATAGAGTTGACAAAATGATAGTGGAGTTGTACAATCTATTTAGAAAGAAATCTAAATAGATTAGAGGAGATAGAGAATGAATTTTGCGCAAACATTTAAAGCTTTATCAAATCCGATAAGAAGAAGTATCTTAGAACTGCTAAAGGCGGGAAAATTATCTGCTGGAGATATCGCTAGCCACTTTGATGTGGCAGGGGCGACCATTTCCCATCATTTAAGCCTCCTCAAGCAGGCAGATTTAATTCGAGAGGAAAAAGAAAAGAATTTTATCTACTATGAACTCAATACTTCTGTCTTGGAGGATTTAATGGTCTGGCTCGTTGATTTGAAAGGAGACTCTACTGATGAAAACGAATAAAAAACTATTGCTATTAACTTCTATGGTGATCCTTTTCCCCATGCTTTGGGGGCTGATGATTTGGTCGCAATTACCTAACCAAATCCCGATTCACTTCAATTTTGCTGGCCAGCCCAATAACTTCCAATCGAAACCCCTGGTTGTGTTTGGTCTTCCTATTTTCGATCTCATGGTGCATCTGTTTATGATCTTTATGATCGGTCGCGATTCTAAGAATAGCGCTATGAATGAAAAAATGATCAGAGCGATTTACTGGTTGACCCCAATCGTTTCCTTAAGTATTTCCTATCTCATCTATAGCAAGGCGCTAGGCTCTACGACCAATCCCTCTATTGTTGTTTCGGTTTTGCTAGGCCTCATCTTTGTGATCATGGGCAATTACATGCCTAAGTTGAAAGTGAATCACACGGTTGGGATCCGTCTGCCTTGGACCTTACAGAGTGAAGATAACTGGCACAAAACCCATCGCTTGGCAGGGAAGTTGTGGGTCCTCGGAGGGTTGATCCTTCTACTTGAAGCAGGCCTTCAATTCGCGTTTTCTTATGTACTGGTGCTGGTCATCCTCACCATTGTTCTCATTCCGATCCTATATTCTTGTCAATTAAGTCGGAAAGATTGTTAGTTTAAAAAGCAACCAGAGAAGAAGCAGTCGTGAACTGTTTCTTTTCCGGTTGTTTTTGCTTGTTTTCATAAGAATAGATTAGATTACATCTAAACATACGCTCTTGATAAATCTGAAGCAGTTGACATTTACCTTAATAAGATTAATCAAATTCGAGAAGAAAAAAGTAGTGATTCGATTGATTTATATTGCAATGTACACAAATGAACAAAAAGAAAAAAGCCTTTGAAATGTTGATTTCAAAGGCTTTTGTTTACTCAATTATTTAACTTCTATATAGATATCAACCGATATCAACTTTCTATTTTGAAATACCAAAATACTTGATATTATATGTTTTTGAAACTAGTTTCAAAGTGCTAATATTGACATGCAACAATTAAGTGGTAGAATAGAAATAGAACATGAATTGTTAACTAGAAAGGAATAATCTCGGAAACAATATTGTTAACATTTTCATGTAAAACAGGAAAAATGATGTGCAATGAACTTAGTTTTATTGTATTTCAATAGTTGCTCAAAGTAAAGATGGCGTCCATTATATGTCCCATTGTTATTTCCTCCACAAAAATGTAAGCGCATACACAATGGGGCATGTTTTCGGTTGTATCACTCAGACTTTACAGGATATATTAGAGAGGTGTAATTTATGAAACGCTTTAAGAATGTAATTGTTCGTATTCCTGGAAGAGGAATTAGTGAAGGTATTACTTCTAATCCAGAACTTGGAAAACCTGTTTATGAAAGTGCATTAGTTCAGCATGAACATTATGTTGAAGCTTTAACTAAATGTGGAGTCAAAATTAATGTGTTACCACCAAATGACGATTTTCCAGATTCATGTTTTATGGAAGATACTGCACTCTGTACAGATAAATGTGCTATAATTTCCAGACCAGGTGCGGATACTCGTCGAAATGAGACTCAACTAGAAGACTTCCGTAAACTGCTATCTAGTTTTTATTCAAATGTTCATGAAATTAAAGCTCCAGGAATGGTTGAACCTGGCGATATTATGATGGTTGGCGATACCTTCTATGTTGGGAAATCAGCCCGTACAAATGATGAAGGTTTTGCACAGATGAAAGAAATATTAGAGGGATATGGTAAAACGGTCATTCAAGTCCCGTTGGAAGAAGTATTGCATCTTAAGACAGGAGTCAATTATTTAGAGGATAATAATTTATTGGTTGCTGGTGAATTTGTTGATAATCCTTTATTTGAATCATTTAATAAGATAGTTGTTGATTCTGATGAAGCATATGCCGCAAACTGTATATGGGTTAATGGAACTGTTATTGTTCCAGCCGGATATCCTAAGGTTCAATCTGCCGTTGAACATTTAGGATATGATGTTCTTGTTGTCGATACCTCTGAATATCGTAAAATTGATGGTGGTTTGAGCTGTCTTTCATTACGTTTTTAATAAAACAATATATATGATGGGATAAAGATTTTCTTTTTCCCATCATATTTAAAAAATAATTTAATTTTTATGGGGAGGATAGTTATATGACTGAGAAAAATACTGTCCAACAAAATGTTAGTCTACTCGGCTTAGTTGCTTTAACAGTTACTACGGTAATAGGTGCAGGGGTTTTTAATTTACCACGTGATTTAGCAAAATCTGTAGCTCCAGGCCCTGCTTTAATTGCACTAGTATTTGCAAGTATTGCCTTTGCTGTTTTCGTTTACTGTTTGAAATATCTACAAGATCACTATCCAGATTTAGACGCAGGAATTTTTAGTTTTCCAGAACAAGGATTTGGAAAGTTTATTGGATTTTTATCTTGTGTAGGATATTGGCTATCTATTGTTGTAGGTAATATTTCATTAGGAGTACTTTCGGTAAGTTCTCTTGGATATTTTATTCCAATGTTTCGTGGGGGAAATAATATCCCTTCTTTAATTCTGTTATCAGTTATTTTATGGGTCTTCTACTATATATGTGCGTCAGGAGCGAGAAACGCTTCATTAGTTAATACTGTTATTTGGTTTGCAAAAATGATTCCAATTGTAGTATTTATTATAGCTTTATTGATGGCATTTAAGGTAGATGTATTTAACTCTGGACTGTGGGAAAACGCTTTTGCTTCAAATGATTTACCTTCATCTATAAATGGTCAAATTGGAACAGCTATGAGTTCAACTATTTGGGTGTATGTTGGTATTGAAGGGGCATTAATCTATTCTGCACGTGCGAAATCGAAATCAGATGCATCAAAAGCAATTGTGATTTCTTATATTGTAATTGCAGTGACGTATCTCTTGCTGACCTTCTTAACCTTTGGAGTACTTTCACAAGTGCAAGTTTCAAAAATGGAAGTACCTGCATTAGGTGGCATATTAGAGGCAGTCGTAGGCAAATGGGGAGCAATTCTAATGAACCTAGGTATTGCACTTTCAGCAATGGGATGTTGGTTCGGATGTTGTTTATTTGCTGGTGAAATTTTAGATGTTGCAGCGAAGCATGAAATTGTCCCTAAATTCTTTGGTGTTGAAAATACTGTTGGGCAACCAACAAATTCATTACTGGTATCCACAATTATTCAACAAGCATTTTTCATTACCATTATAATCAATGAATCAATTTATAATGTTATGGCTTTATTTGCTTCAAGTACAATGTTGGTTCCATATTTCACAGTTAGTTTGACTATGATTAAAAAATCAATCAGGTTTGATAACGGTTTTAAATTGAATGCTTTGCTTGGTTGTATTTCAACTATTGCAATGGGATATTTGATGTATTCAACAGGCTGGAAGTATATTATTATTACAGCACTTCTTTTCGCCCCTTGTATGATTGTTTACTATTTGGCTCGTAAAGAAAATAATAAGAAATTCCTCACTAATATCGAAAAAATTATTGCCCTAGTAATAGTAGCCTTGGCAATTGTCAGTCTAGTCCTGATTTTTAACGGTACAATTGATTTATCTACCATGTAAAAAATAATAATAATAGATTTGAGGTGAACAACGTGGGTTATCCAAAGTTTGTTATTGATAAGAAAAAGTTAAAACATAATGCCAAAAATGTATTAGACATGTGTAATGATATTGGAATTGAGGTTGTTGGTGTAATAAAAGGAATTAACGGACTTGAAGAAATTATTAAGACATTAATAGATGCAGGTTTTAAAACGTTGGCTTCTTCGCGACTATCTCAATTGAAAAGAGTAAAAGAGATTAATCCAAATATTCTTACTTACGACTTACGTATACCAATGCTTAGTGAAGTTGATGAATTAGTTTCTTGTGCAGATATTAGCTTGAATTCTTCGTTAGAGATTTTAAAAGAATTAAACCGGGCTGCTTCAGAGCAAAATAAAATTCATAATGTGATTATTATGACTGAATGTGGTGATTTGCGTGAGGGAATTTTTGACGAAGAGGAATTGCTGAATACAACACGTACTGTTGAACAAGAATTAAAAAACTTACATTTATTAGGCGTTGGAACAAATCTAGGGTGTTATGGCTCAATTATGCCTACCCCAGAAAAAATGATGGAACTGATTTCAAAGGCTGAAAAAGTTAGTAAAGCAATTGGACGTAGGATTGAGGTTGTTTCTGGGGGTGCTTCAACTAGTTTACCTTTAGTTGCAAAGGGATCTATGCCAGAGGGTATCACGCAGCTAAGAGTTGGGGATGCGTTGTATATTAGTGATTTGGATGATTGCTTTGATTATAAGGTATTTCCTGATGAAGATGAAGCATTTACGCTACAGGCGGAAATTGTTGAATTGAAAAACAAACCAAGTCATCCAATTGGTACAATTGCAGTTGATGCATTTGGAAACAAGAAGGAATATGAAGACAAAGGTATTCGTCGCAGAGCTCTGATAGCGGTTGGAAGGCAAGATTTAGGAGATTGTTTACATCTTCGGCCATTAGACTCAAACATTGAAGTAATTGGTGGTAGTAGCGACCATACGATATTAGATATTACTGAAAGCGAACATTGTTACGAATTAGGAGATATTGTTAGTTTCCATGTAATGTATGAAAATCTATTGATGTTAAGCCAATCTGAGTATGTTGAAAAAGAATATATTTAGAAGAATATGATTGCTGGAGGAAGTAATATGATAAAATATGAGAATATTATTGCTAGAAAACCATGTAAAGCAATGCTTGAAGGAATTAGTACAGGAATGTTCAGTGACGATAAGCCTATATATGAAAAAGCAATTAGTCAGCACCAAGAATATGTTGATGCAATTGAAAGTTTAGGAGTAAAAGCACTGGTTCTTGAAGCTTTAGAGGAATACCCAGATTCATGTTTTGTTGAAGATCCAGCAGTAGTAATGAAAGAATGTGCAATTATTACTAATTCCCCAAGAGAATCGAGGAACGGTGAAAAATTTGAAATTGAACCTGCTATAAAGAAATTCTACGCTGACGAACAAATCTTTCACATTGAATCCCCAGGAACGATGGAAGGTGGAGATGTAATGCTTGTAGGAAAACATTTCTATGTAGGTTTATCTGATCGTACCAATAAAGAAGGTGCTAAACAATTTGGTGAAATAGTTTCTCAATTCGGTTACACTTCTTCCACAATACCAGTGACAGAAGGTTTGCATTTGAAAGATTTTGTGATTTATCTAGAAAATAACAATATGTTGGTTAGTGCAAAAATGAATGAAGTTCCCGAGTTCAGAGAATTTAATAGATTTGTAGTTCCTAAAGAGGAATTATATGCAATTAATAGTTTGTATATAAATGGCACAGTGTTAGTTCCTGCTGGATACCCAAAAACATTAGAACATATAAAAAATCTAGGTTACCCTGTAAAAGTCGTTAATACAGACGAATTTAAGAAAATCGATGGTAGTTTAACCTGTTTATCTTTGCGTTTCTAATTTGTTTAGTTACCCTCAAGAATAAAAAGATTATTTTAAAATACTATTGAGAGTAATTTTCCATTACTTACAGCAAAAGAAACACTCTAATTCACATTCTGATATGAGACCTCTTAAGTAGACATGGTAAATACCCAAAATCTATTTAAGAGGTCTTATTATGGATTCCATAATTCCTATGGTAGTTTTACTCACTACAGAAATTATAGAGCCCAAAAATGCAGGCTTGTTAAGTCTGCATTTTAGATTCTGAAAATTTTGGAAAAGTAAGATAAAGGATAAACATTAGTTTTTGAACAGGTTTAATGTTTAATACATAGTCATGAAATCTCCAAGATTTTTGATTTGTTGTTTAATAATATGGTATTGTTCGGTTGAACTTTTGGGGAGAACATATCTTGTAGAGCGTCCCTTACCTTCTATCTCAATATACTTTTTATTTTGTAGAGATTTCAGGTTTTCTCTAAATTTATATTCGGTCATTAAAGAATTTTCGAGGACATCATTTTTAGTAATGCTACCATTTTTTATGATATATTCAAGTATTATCTTTTCATTATCTGATATGTCTGAATAAGAAGATAATAAATCTACTTTCCAGATTGTAACAACAGTACTATCAAAGGTAGTGCTTACTTCAGGAATTTTTAGTTTATATTTTTCGGAAATATCAAAAATTTTCGGTCCGCCTGACCCAGCTTTTTCTGACATCCCAATTCTACGGAATAATGAAGAGATTGTACTGTTTCGCGTTTTGGAAGTTCCGCCATGTATAAATTCAGGAATAGAAATTTTCATCTTACCTGGATTTTTAAATTCATAGAAGTCTTGATAAGCCGTAATAACTATAGGAGAATCAAAATCATAGTAAGCATGCATTAAGCAATTTACTAAAGCTTCACGTATAGATTCAGATAGGTCTTTCTTGAATGGTAAACGATGAGCAGATTCGTTATTAAACTCAAATCTATCATTTGTTGTAGTAGTTAATTTCTTATATGCTAAATTGAAAAAGTCGAACATGTTTAAATCAGGGTACATCATATCACCTGTTGAAATTCTATCGTTCCACCTAGTTGAAAGAGAGGTATCTTTTTCAAAATAGTCTAGTTGAAATTTTGGATAACGAGAAATGATAGAGTTATACTTTCCAAAGAATATCAGTCCTCCTGCGGTTAATTTATATGTATTATTTGTTCTATCTTTTTTAAATACACCAATTTCGATTAGAAAATCTCTCAAAGAAATGCTATTATATTTTGTGTTTCCAGTAAGTTCAATTAATAACTTTTTGTAATGTTCTATTGTATCTAAATTTAGGTCGTTTTCATCAAAATTATTAAGTAACTCACTATCAATATCATCATGAGAACTCGTCATCAGATACTTGAGCTCTTCTTTGTCAAGTCGAACATCACCTTCACCTAATCTTTTATATGATTCACGATAATCATTTTTTAGATGAACAGGTTTTTGGTCAGGGTTGGCTTCTCTTACAGTGACTACTATGAGTTGTTTATCTTTGTTTGGAATGTCAATGTATTCAATGTCATTATCAGTAAGTAGATTACAACTAACTTTTTGTTTGTTTGCAACCAAAGCAAATAAATTGTTTCGTATTTTTTGAGGATTATTGACTCCTTGGTAGGGGTCGATATTTTTTTCATCTATTCCGAGAATTATTTTTCCGCCATTGGTATTTGCAAATGCTGAGTAGGTTTCCCAGAAAGATTTTGGTAGACTATTTTCAGCTTTTTTGTATTCTAAATCAACCCCTTCAAAAATTAAGTTCATTTTTTCCCTTTCCTAAAATACAATATTTCTTAAAGTTTTTTACGATTATCACGCGAAAAAATAAATTTGATAGATAACTACTAATCCTTGATTTCATAGTCTTTCTAAGATGTCATCTTAAACCGTCGTGCGAAAATCACGCGAAAATCACGCGAATATTTTCCATCAAAATTCGATTTAAAAGCTTGTAGGACTTTTAATTGTGAAAGATAAAACAGGCAGATTTAATTGGAACTTTTTGATGGAATTTTTAAAGCACTATTGCGTGAATATATAATTCACTCTATTATAACACAATGATAAGAATAAATAGATGTCGGAGTATACATAGGAAAAAGAGAAACCTTATCGTGAAGTTTCTCTTGCTTTTAATTGTCCGAATCTTTATTTTTATTTCAAAAAAAGTAGTGAAAAAGGTAGTGATTCGGTTGGTTTTTAGTGCAATAGTTCGCATTTGGCAAAAAGAAAAAAGTCGTTGAAATTGATTTTCAACGACTTTTTAAACTCAATTATTTAACTTCTGTAAGGGTTAAATAATCAATCTGTAATCCTTGTCAAATCAAGGAGTACAGGCTTTTGAAGTAAAAAGGTAGTGATAAAGGTAGTGATTGTATTAATCCGTGAGTTCTTGTAATTTATCCAGAAAAATATCAACTGCTTCGAATTTTTTCTTTGGTGCTAGTTCAGCATATGTATCCATAGTTGTGGTAATAGACTTATGTCCCATCCTATGTTGTAGCTCTTTCCAGTTAGTTCCGGCATTGAGCATCATAGAGGCATGTGTATGTCGGAATAGGTGAAACCCATAATTTGGTAGTCCTAATTCGATCAGTCGTTTTTTTAGAGTTGCACGCTCATTTCTATCACACATATAATTTCCATAAATCGTTGGAAATATCAATTTGGATCTTGGTAAATGATGTTCTTCAAAGTAGAGACTCATTTCTTGATGAAATTCTCTTAGTCCTTCTAAAGTTGATATTGGAACAGCAACTCTACGATTACCGGCATCAGTTTTAGGAGAATTCTTACAAATGATCCCTCCTTTTTGGTTCAATTTTTTATTAGCACTTTTCCACATTAAAGTTTTATTGACAATGATTTCATTAGTTTCAAAATCAAGATCAGTAATTTCTAAAGCTAATAGTTCATTGATTCGTAGTGCTGAAGCCAGTAATGTATTACAAATGATTTTAAACCGCCGATTTGCTCTCGTGTTTGGTAGTGTGTCAAGGTAAGTTAACCAAAGTTTTAAATCCTCATCATGAAGGACCATGATACGTTCTTTAATAGCTTTGGGTTTTGGTGGTATCTTGATTGTCTTTGCAGGATTGTTTTTTAAACCGCAATTTGTTATTCCAAAATCAAAAATATCACTCATTTTATGTGCCATTGCACCAAAATCTTTTGCACTGCCTTTCGGGGCACGTTTTTTCCCAGATTCAATTGCTTGTTTGGCTTTTTTGGCTAATTGATTTAGCCATAATTGGATATCTGATGCTTCGATCTGCTCTGGTCTATAATCGCCAAATTGTGGAATGATGTAAGTATCTAAGTACCCTCGAACGCGATTTATTGTATTTTGCGAAGATACCCAAGTTTTAAAATGGCTGAACCAAATTTCAGCTAAACTTTCAAAATTACCGATTTGGATAGTTTCTTTAGTAGTTGACCCAGATTTTTCAAATTGAATTTTGGATTCAATAATTTTTCTATCTAGAGCTTTTAATGTTTTAGCAGTGATTGTTCTTGTAATTCGCTTACCAGTCTTAATGTCTGTTCCGATATAAACACCTTTGATTGAATAGCTTATTTCACCGTTCTGCTTGGTAATTTTTATAACTTTTTTATTGTTGTATTGAATGGTTTCTTTATTCATATCGCCTCTTGATTCGGATATTTAAAAGGCTAAAATAATATCACCTTCTTTTAAGATGATATTATTTTAGCATATTCATGAGTTGTTTGTTGCAGTTCTGCTTTACTATTAAGTTGATAGAAATTTAATGATGTCATGCCGTTTATAGTAGACTGTTCTCGTTCCTTCAATAGGTGGCTCCAGACGAGCTAGTCCTTTTCTTTCCCAACTTTTCAGTGTGTTAGGTGATATATTCAATTCTTTTAGAACTTCTTTTTGAGTTATAATTTCCAAGTGATTGGAGTTGCTTTTTTTGTCAAGAAGGTTCACCAATACTTGAAGAAGATTTTCAATTTTATCTAGTTTTACTTGTTGTAGTGTATCCATATAATTATCCTTTCTAATGTCCTATTACATAGGTAAATTGTTTGGCAGTTTCCGCATCAAATGTCCGGTAACTAATGATCCCCAATCCTTTAACATTACACTCTGAGACGAGAATTGAACCATCTGATTTGACCTGTTCCACAAATGAAACATGTCCGTATATTGGATCAGCTCCAGCTTGGCCAGGGCTAAATGATAGTGCAGAGTGTTCTGTTGGTGTATGGGTTGTTGTGAATCCTGGCTTATTCATCCATTGTCCGCCATTTCCCATAAATGGATCAAAGTTGACTCCGACTTGTTTTCCACGGTTGAAGACATACCAGGTACATTGTCCCCAAGGATATGTACTAGTGATATATCCTGTGGTATCAATAGCTGTTGTCAGACTGTAGCCAACAGGGATATCTTTTGAAGTTACCCCTCCACCATCTCTAGTTTTTCCTGTAGTTTGTTCAGGAGCTTTTGGAGTTCCTCCATGTTCATCAATGAAGGCATCCAGTTTTTGCATGGTTTCTGCACGTCTTTTTCCTGATCCTGTGGTATCTGTGAAATAGACTCCACCATCAGTTGCTGGATTGAGTGTTCCATTCGCAAACTTTTTAGCCTTGTCATCTTGAATTTTGAAGGTTTGGTTTTTATTTCCAATGATGGTTTGTTGGGTTAGTCCGACAACCGCAACCTCGTCATTAAAGTTATTGGCATATTCTGGATTGGAGTCATAGGCCCCAAAACCAAACATATTGGCACCAGGATTAGTGGCTACTCCAGCAGTTCCAAGAGAACTTTCATTCAGTGCGATCGCAACGATTCCACGAACATCAAGATTAGATTTAGCTTCCCATTCGAGGAGCTTTTTTCCATTAATTCGGTTCTTATCATAGGAGATTCCTAACGTATCTAAAAAGCCGTCTAATTGCTCTGCTGTAATACCGAAGCGATGAACCAGTAGGTTGTGAGTATAGGGATCTCCATCTGACCAGTGATCCGCATAAGTCACTCCATTTTGGGATTGGGGTGAGCCATTCGTTCCACCACCTCCGACAGCCCCCATAAGGATAATGATAATGAGGACCGGTAGAAAGAGAGGAATGAGACCGGCTAATAGAAACCATTTTAGTTTTTTCATCGAATCTCCTTTCTAGTTAATGTCTTATATAAGCAGTGAACAGAACAGTCCCAAAACGCCATTTTGCATCTAAGACGACTGAATAGGACTTAGTCTGTAGGATGATTTGGTCTCTTTCTTGTTCTGAGACTGGAAACAAAAGAAGGAAATCGATTGAGCGTTTTCCTTCTTGGTAGGCTTGATAAAGAGTTTCTTCAAGAACTCTTGGAAAAGCAGTTCTTGAGCGTATCTTGGTATTCATATCATTCTCCTCTAAGTTGTTTTAAGCGTTCTGTTAATCGGTCTCTTCGTTCAATATTGGCTCTCAATTTATCATCTCGTGTCATAGTCTTTCTATAAGCACGAGTGAAAGCATTCGATCCTTTAGCTTTGTACATGGCTTGAGGATCTTTATATTCCTCTAATTTGTGCTCAATACTATTAATGCGGAGCTGTTTAAATGGAGAAATCCACTCTTCTTTAAGAGTTTGAAATTCCTCGTTTGAACTTGGTGTTGGCTCTACTGTGATTGGGGATTCCATTGAAGGAGTTGGTGGTGTTTTTTCTTCAACTGGTTTAACCCCTTCTAGCGTTGCCTTTGTTTTTGGAATGCTTGGTTCTGGAGCATCTGGACTTATTGAAGTCTCAAGTGTTTCTGATGGGAGCACTTCATCAGGTTGGTGCTCTGATTCCTTATTGGTAAAGAAAGAACCAACATTTTGGAAATGACTCTTGGCATTCATCATCATCCCAGCTCCGAAACCAGCACCTGCTAAGGCAAAGTTCCCAAGATGTTGAGCAGATGAAAGACTTCTCGATGGTACTTGTGAAGCCACCTCTCTGGTCTTTGTGACCCCTTTTTCAACTTTATTTCCAATATCATTCGCAACCATTCGTGCTTTAGATCCTAGAATGAATTGGATCAACTCAGCTTTGTATTTCCATAGAAGGAAGTATACAAGTCCTTTTGAGACAACTGAAATGAGTAGTTTAAAGACAAGGCCAAAAATGATTAAGGATGGGAGTGTTTTAAGAATGCCATCAAAACCTGTAATAACAATGTTTTCTATCATTTTTTCAATGTAGAAGACTAAAAGAGTTAATAGACTCGTGATAGCTGGAAAAAGCAGACCACCAAACATGACTTTCAGAACTCCAAAAATCAAATCTTGCATTCTTGGTACGAAGGACATCAATAGCACAATTGGAAAGAGCAGGATCATCATCAGGACGAGTGTCTGAGCAATGACGTTTAACATCTGAATCAAGATAACGGGTATCGCTAATACAAAGGCTTCACAGATTTTAAAGATCACATAAAACATACGAGTAAAGATGAAATCTGGCATAGCTGAAACCCAACGGTTCTTTTCACCATCATCATTAGCTCCATTTCCTAGTTCATCTAGATATTTATTGCGATCTTTAGACTTAACCGCTTTAAAGTTTCCATTCTTATCGCCTGTTCCTAGTACCTTACTATCGTCAAAAGTTTCTTGTTTCCCATCTTGGCTATTCTTATATTTTCCATTTTCTTGACCTGTATTGACAAAAACGTAAGCTTTATAAGATGTTTCTGCAATATAGCTATCTGCCATGGAATCACCAATTTTAATGGATTTATTATTGCCATATTCTACCTTGATATTCGTGATGTTTTTAGTGACATCTTTAGAGATATTATTGATAGTATCAAGTAGATACAGACCACCTGATGTTCCAGCGATTGTTCCAAAGTAACCAAATCCAAGGATGAGAACTAGAAAGACATGAAGGAGAGTTCTTGAAAAAGCTCCTTTCGAAAAGAAAAACTGATAAAAGAGATAGAAAGCTAGTATTAGAAGCAACATCGAAACGAGTGATTGTTTTGCGACTCCACCAGAATTTGAACCGATAAATCCTTTCCAGATATTCATTGCTCCATTAAAGACATAGTTTTTATAGCTAGAGTAGAGATCAATTTTTTCAAGAATTCGAATCAGCAAAGAAAAGAAGCCTACCACTGCATTTAGAATGAAAAAGAAGAAGTTGACGAAAAGCTCATTAATCAGAACCCAAGCCCCGTTAAAGGAAGCGAACCCAGTAGGCTCCATATAGGACTTGAGAGAGAAGATATCGACTCCTCTTAGTTTGTCAAAAGCTTCTTGCATGGATTCACCTCCTAACTAGCGTATTTATTTTCAAGGCTTGATGATACCGTAGCTTTCATTGGTTTTAGAAGCATATCAATATCTTCAAAGATGTTATGTACGGAAATCATATTGAGATTGCCATACACGTCATAGTACAGGCATTGGCCAGAGATCATATTATCAATCCATTCGAGATTGCTTTCAGTGACTTCTAGATTGACGTGTTTTAGGATATCTTCACGTTCAGATTTTTCATAAAAAGCAAAGATAGTCCCAAACCCCGTTGTATCATCGTCATTTTCTGCATCATGTACAGATTGAGTAATCAGTGCCAAGGTATTGTTTTTGGAGCGTCCAATCCGACGCATATTTTTGATAACGGCTTTTCCTTCTGCGGACTTCATAAGAATCCATGCTTCATCAAAGAACTCAATGGTATCTTCATTTTCATTTCGTTCTCCAAAGTGGGTACAGAAGGCACCAAGCGCAAACATGAGGGCAATAGAGTTGCGTTCATGATCTGAAATTTTTGTGGAATCATCCTTTGGGAGCTTGAGGTTGTTGACCTCAAGGATGGTCACCCGTGATTCATAGTTAAGTCCTTGAGTGGTTCCATCTGAAAAGGCTAGTTCCAAGATAGAGTTTGTGACAATTGAAGTCAGATAACGACCAACCGAAGCAATTTCAGAGGAAGTGGATTCTCTAAGTACTTTTAGGACGTGTTTAAAGCCAACTTTCTCACCAGCGACTCGTTTTTCTACAATTGCATTAATAGCTTCTGTGATAGCTGTTTTCTGGTCCATTGTGACATCATCTACAGCTTGTAGTAGAAACTCAAGCATGTTTTTTGCGACCTCTACAGCCTGTTCTTTATCTAGAACGACAATAGGATCTAAGACACCGTGGTTTGATGGAAGCGAGCTATCCAGTGTCACAAAGTTAAAGTTCTCAATCTGTCTCTTTCGTTCAGGATAGAGACGTGCAAATTCAGGTGAGTTAATCACTTCTTGGTAGTGATTTCTAAGTTCACGTTTAGGGTCAATATAAAGGGTTTTAACATTTTGTAAAGCCACACTTAAAAAGATGATCTGAGCAAGGAAAGATTTTCCTTGACCTGTTGCACCCGTGATGATGATATGCGGGTTCTTGGTAATCTTTCCAGCGATATCTTCCTTATTTCCTACTGTCGCATTGTATAGGACAATGTTCTTTGAAGAATCAATAGCTTTCTCAATATTGTCCCAACGGCCTGTCCAGTTATCTACTCGGCCAATATACCAACCGATACGGTTTCCAGAAGAGGTATTGGTGAAGGGCATAAGTTCTGAAAATCCACGAGCTGTGACCATATGTGTCCAGGTGCGAGTTTTCTTTTGGAGGTTTTCCCCATAGAGCAGGGCTTGAAAGAGATAAGGTCCGTCTTGAGAGGCCTCACTGATTTCAACGCCCATATCATCAAAATAGTTCAAAACCACTTGCCGTCTTTGTCGTAGTTGGTTCACACTAGAAGCAGAAACAATCAGATAGGCTCCGTA
Organism: Streptococcus sp. LPB0220; assembly: GCF_008727815.1. Lineage (NCBI taxonomy): Bacteria > Bacillati > Bacillota > Bacilli > Lactobacillales > Streptococcaceae > Streptococcus > Streptococcus sp. LPB0220. Next base: position 106,000 of record NZ_CP044230.1, read on the forward strand.
TTCGATGATATCTTCCTTGTTTCCGACTTTCTTCATTAAGTCCTTTAGGGAGATAGAACCCATGATGATCTCGTCTTGTTGGACAGTATCGGTATTTTCTGCCTCTTCCATGATGTTTCTGTAACGTGTATTCGAGCGTCCCATTCGACCCTTGATTTTACCAGTATCAATGAATTCTGCCTTGATTCGTAGCTCAACGGGAAAGTTTAAGCGTTGGATAAATTCGCCCAGGTGAAAACCATTGAATTGAACAGGAAATTTACCTACAGGAAGAATAGTTACAAAGGAAGATCCATAAGGGCTTTCTAGCTTGAGAAAGCCACCTTTTAGGACTTTGATCAAGGTATCTGTGATATTGAATTGAGCACGATTGGCCAGGACCTCCTTCTTGTAGTGAGGGATATAGCGAAGGTACTGCATCCGCTGGTAATAAAAGAGTTCTTCATTAGATAACCGTTTTGCCCGAAGGACAGAGAAGGCTTGGAAAATGGTGAATTCATCACTTTTATAGTCTTCATACCAAGTGGGACTTAATTCATATTCATAGCCAAGACCCTTTGCGATCTTTTCAGTGAACTCATTAAAGCTCTCATAGGCCAAGTCTTTGACTGTAGCTCCATGATTTTGTTTGCGTAAAGTCACTCCTACGACCCAGTCAAACTGATAAGGGATTTCCATTTCATCTGTTAGGCGATCCACTGTGTATAGAAGAAGTTCTTCTCCTAGTTCACGACTGTCATCTGCTAGAGCATCTGAAAAGTCTCGCATTTTCTCTTCTAAGAGATAGTCTTTAGGGATCAGAGATATTTCAAAGAACTTGTTTTTCTGGAGCTTCTTCATCATTTGAGCAACCGTAATTTTATGTTTGCCCTTTTTTTCATCATCTGTAATGGTGATGGGAGTGTTAGGAATACGATAATAAGCAACGACTGTTTGATCTTTTTTGAGAGCTAGATTTTCATGTGTTTCCCTTATAGGATAAGTTAAAGTAATACTCATAGGTCCTCCTTTTCTATAGATTTGTTTTTTCAAAGACAATTTCTTCTATAGGTTCTATTCGATCTTCATGGTAGATAGCTTTTTTGTTTAGCTTAAAGTCCCAGAAGTAAATCAGGTAATCTCCCATAAAGACGTGCATCTTTTTACCGTGAGGCTCGTATTCAGTATAGAATTTAGCCAATTTGTAAGGGAGATACCAATAGAGCAAGAGAGAAATTGAGTGAGTAATTTTTGCGAGTGGCACAAAGATAAAACCTCCAAAGAGTAACATGGCCACAAAGACGATGATAAAAACAATGAAAAAGGACAACTGCATAGGTGTCGCAAAGTACCATAGTCGAGTGCCCTTTTTTGTCTTGATTTCTTGGATCCAATAAGGAGCATTTAGGCCCTTACTGTAATCATAAAGTCTTTCTTCATTCATACTTAAAGTCCTGATTCAATACCGAAGAGTCGTAGGAACCAGCCGACTGCTTTTAGGATATCTTGTCCTTTCGCAATTGAAACAATAACGGCATAGAAACCAACGACAGAGAAGAGTTGAAGCCAAGAGCTGTTCCGCCAAGCCTTGATCGCTAAGAGCACGGCAATGGCTGTCAGGATCCAAATTCCATCACCCTGAAGGAAGGTTCGTAGATTGTTTGTATTCATAGAGTTCTCCTATTCTTTATCATTTGCGTAATTCAGTGGAATGGTGTGTTCTAGTTTTGAGACATAGTAGGTCTTTTCTTTTTCTGAGAGAGTAAAGGTGAAGTTTTCCGAGTGAGTGGTACCTCCAACTTCAAAGGTAGCTTGGACATAAGCGATTAAATCATCACCGTCCTGTTTGAGATAAGTGTAGTCGATCGTTTTGAAAGTGCTATTTGCGATGATATCCACATCCTTAGCAATCAGATTAAGGTTATCTTGGTTAGTAGTATAGTTGGTAAAGAAGACCTTGAGGAATTTTTCTACCTTCTTTCGCTCACTGTCTGAAAAATGATCATTGGCAGTTAATTGGAGCTTATCATCTTCGCTAAAGTGTCCAGCTTGTGAGGATTCAATGGCAGAAAACCAAGGAAGGCCAGAAACGTAATATTTTCCATCTTTTTCATCAAATGGAATATTGAAACCTGTCACAATTTCTTTTTCTTCTGTGTTGTTATCCCGATGGATACTTTCCTTGTATTTAATCTTATAGGTCGCAACCTTCCCTTCTACAGTCACTAACTGAGAATAGAGAAGTTCACTAGGATTTCGAACTTGACCTTGGGCTTTCACATCAGGAATGAAGTTGTAAAAGCTGTTTAAGTATTCCACTTGAGCTTGTTGTTTGTCTCCTTCTTGTGGAAGGGTGAAATAAGCGTAGACATAGTCGTTCAAGTAGTACTGGAGTTTGTAGTCGTATTTTCTACTAGACTCCACTGGTTGTGCCTTTTGTTTTTTAGTAGCCTCCACTTGAGCTTGTAGTGTACCTACCTTATTTGAAAGTGTGATAGCACGGATAGATCCCAAGAAGCCAACAAATAGGAGGAAAGCAATTCCTCCTATGACTGCAATATTGACGGTCTTTTTATTGGTGACTTTTAGTTTTGGTGGACCTCCTTTTTTGTCTATCTTCTTAAAATGTGATAGATATTCTTTTGCTTGAAGCAAGTAGCGTTTAGCTTTATCCATAGATCCTCCTTTTAGAGAGTAGCGAGTTCAATGAGCTTTGAGCCCTTTGCATAGAGGCGCTTATTGGCTTTTTCGATCTCGCCATTAATGTAATAGTAGCCTCGTAGCTCAGTTTGGAGTTGTTCGATCAGGTCAGGTTTTAGGTCTTTGGCTTCTTCTTTTTTAAGGAGACTATTTAATTCTCCAGCCTTGGTCCAAGCCTCTCTGTGATCTTTCTTTTTAAGTAATTCTCCCAGTTCATTCGTGACTTGAGAGACTTTCTTTTCAAAAATAGTTTTAGTAGCCATTTCAATTTCCTTTCTAAATTTTTCTTGATTGTCTTTGATGGTCTTTTGGATATAAGTAATGAGTGAGGGGCGCATTTTTTTATTCACGCTCAACACTTGACCATCTAGCGTGAAACAGGCATGTTCATAGTCATAGAAACCTTTCGCATCTGGTGCTTTTTCGGTAGATCTTCCAGCGCATTCATAGTAGAAGTCCTTTCCTTTTCGTAAGAGAACATACATATGCCAGAATTCTTGTTCTGGAAGAAGCAGAAAGTCTGCTTGATAAATCTTCTTCAGCATCTCAAGAAGCCTCAAGCAGATCATCGTAGCCTAGAGCTTGGTAGATAAAATCTGAATCAAACCAGAGCCAGTCATTGATTTGTACTTCTGTTGGTGTATTCCCAGAGAAGATATCTTCACAAATGACGGTTAGAGTATCTACTCCACCACGTTCACGGACAGTGTTCAAGGTGGTTAGTCCACCAGACCAGGCTTTAAAGTTATCTAGTGAATTAATTTGAACTTTGTATTCCATATCGTTTTTCCTTTCTAGTGTTCATATTGTTTATTAGCTTTGAGAAGTCGTAACATGGCTTTTCCTCGATCAGTGATCTCCCCACTATTTTGAATCATCTTCATGTATTCTGTTTGCAGGATTTTATCTGCTTCAGTGACTAGTGCAAGGGAGTTAGCAACTTGATAGGTCAGCCAGCGAATGGTTCGCTCAATACTGTATGGTTGTGGGTTGGTTGAGAGTTTTAAGGGTTCGACACCCCCAAAGAGCCGTTGCCATTTTTCGTCGGGTTTATAGGCTCCAAAACGAGTAACTCCATCATAGACTTGGATTTCTTTATTGACGATGCCTCTAGCGATTTCTCCGAGATCTACACCGTTGATATATTCCTCCACAATGCCCTGAGCTTTCTGATCTGAAAAACGGAGTTCATAGCGATTCCAGATACCAAAAATCTCCAAGGATTCGTCCAAGGAGATGTTTTCCATTCTAGCAATTTCATAGCGCTTTTCATAAAAGTTGAAGTAGAGTTGACTTTGACGGCTCCCAAAGTAAATGGACAAGCCGTGATTCGCTTCCATGTCTTCATTATCTGTGAAAGATCCACCACCTGTGATATTCCATTTCTTGATCGTATCTAGAACAATCTCTTTGGAATAGAGTTTATCAATCAATTTAGGGATTTGAATTTGTTCGTCCTCGTGACCGTAACCCTTATAGAGTTCATCTAGAGCAATATCGAGTCGCTTCACCCGAACATCTTCATAGGAATAAAGAATGTTTTGAAGAAAGATCTGCCAAGTGATTCCCTTGTCTTCTAGAAGCAATTCCAACTCACGGCATCCTTGCCCGGATAGTTGAAGACAAGTTTGGTAGTCATTGGTCACAGACTTATCAAAGAAATCAAAAATCCAGATGTTTCCTCGTTGCCACAAGTGGGTATAGTTCATAAGACGGGTTTCTTGGTCTGTAAATTCACTTAGGTGGCAGTGAAGAAAGTTTTCACAGAAAGCATCTAAATCTTTTAATCGAGGAAAGGTCAATCGTAGATAGTCGATTTGAGCCCGAAGACTGTTTTTATCGCAATCTTGATAGTAACCAAGTCTTTCTTTTAGTTCTCTAAACTTATCAATTGTCAGTCCTCTTTCGCCTGTTTCATAAGAGCGATAGGTTCTTGTAGGTAGATCAACAGCTTGTGCAAATGCTTTTTGACTAAGTCCTGTTTGTTTTCTGAAATTCTTAATATGAAAAGGACTAATCTTGTCCATTCATCGCAACACCTCTTTCTAACAAAGTGACACACTTTTTTGACGAAAGTGACACACTTCATAAAAATTGAAAACTCAACTCCCATAAGGAATGAGGAGGGGTGGACTTGGCGTTTTTGCCAAATGTAACCCCCCTATTAGAAAACGGGGGTTGAAGTTTCATCATGGCCTAGAGACTTCGGGCTACGGTCTGCGCCTGACCTTCGGTCAGGCTTGCCCTTGCCCTTGTCCTAGCCCATGATGAACAATCGTCGCTTCAACTGCTTTTGGATAAGACCTGCGTCCTCCCTCTTCAAATTGAGCGAGGATTTCAAGAAGAAGTTTTTCTTGAAAAGGATCCACTAGAATAGCGGATACAGTCCGTTCAAAGATGATCCCTTGTTCTGTTAAGAGATAGATAATCTTGCGTAAGGTTGGCATTTTAAGATTTTGTTCGTCCGCAAATTCCTTGAGTGGTCGTTTGTTTGATTCATTTTCTATGGTCTCCTCTTCATATATAGGATCAATTGTTTCAAGCGGTGGTTTATATTCTTCAAATACTGAGAATTCTTCTCCTTCAAACTCCATGATGGGAATTTTAGAGTAGGCATCATAGAAAGAAAAGCCTTGATCAAGCGGTACATATGGAGAGAAAAACTCACCAGCCTGCTCGCCGTTGTTTGCGATATAGCCCCGTCCTTTGACCTTGACTCCATTAATTTCATCTAGCTTTTTGAACTCTTTGGTTTTATTGGCATCTCCAAACATCATGTCATATCCTGTTGATTCTAAATGACCGACGGAGAGACGCTTCATAAAATTATCCCGAAGAGCAGTTTTAATAAATTCACCATCGGGCCGTTGCATAGCAAAGATGATAAAGACTCCGGCTTGACGACCTTCTAGAACTAACTGTGAAAGATATTCCATGAGTTCTGACTGTTGGCTATAGTCACGATCAATCTTTGCCATAAGAGCTGCCCACTCGTCCACCAGAATGAATTTTGGTTTCATATCATAGTGAGTAAAGTTCTTCCCAGCTTGGAATTTTGGCGAAGTAGACATCCGTTCATAGCGTTTTTCCATGAACTCTACATTCTCTTTAAAACAGTTAATGATATCTTCCTTACTAGTATAAACACGGCCATGAAAGACTGGAATTTTCTTTAATCCAGCTAGATCTGAATTCTTTGGATCACAGATATCGACAAAGCTAATTTTAGCCAGTGCATAGATTATGGTCATGAGAATAACTGTTTTTCCTCCACCTGTTCCACCGCCAATGAGAAGATGAGGTTCTTCGATATAATCCCAGGATACATCTTTCATGAGTTGGAGTTTGGATCCCTTGACTTTTACTTCATCGATGGTGATTCGGCTATTAATCCGATTAATAGCAATTTCATATTTGATAAAGCGGTTATCAAAGGTTTTATTACGAAAGTCCCCGTTAAACATGACTTCAAGAGTAGCTCCAAGGTTTAAAAAGCGATCTTGGAATTTATTACCTTCTAGAATGAAACTCACTTCAATCTTGTAGCGAGACTGTTTGATATACACTTGAGGTAAGGTGATTTTTTCAATGATCTTGTTTTCACGTCTGACCTTTTTAACTAGATAGAGGTTATTCTCTAGCAAAAAACGAGAAAGAATTCGAAGGCTGTTTAGCTTTTGAAAAAAGAGCATCTTCCTGTAGCAAACTCGATTGATAAACCAAGAGAAGATTAAAGAAAAGAGAAGCCCAGCTCCTAGAAAATATCCTTGGGGTAAGGGATGAACTTTTAATTCTTCTAAATGTAAGTAGCTGTAGTAACTAATAGCCAACAAAAAAGGAAACCACCAGATAAACCATGTGATTCCCTTTAGTTTACGATGAAAAACTCGAACTCTTTTTCCACGATAGGTAAAGAGTTTCATTCTGCATCACCTCCTAGTTTTCCTTCTTATTTTCTACTGGTTTGTTTTCTTTAGTCGGTGCGCCTCCAGTTTTTTTCTTGATTTTAGAAGCAAAGAGCTTATAGATATCATTACGATTGACGTGGGTATGGGTGATAACAATATCTTCCAATTCAACTTCTTCACGGTATTTAATGCCCAAATCTTCAATTTCAGACTCAGACATATCTGCGATAGTGAAAAAGAGTGTTTCGTGCTGGACAGAAGAGTGAATCCCTACAACAATTCCACGGATCTCACCTGTATTGACCTGTACAAATGATCCATCAGGATTCCGTTGTGAGCGATCCACTTCAAAGATGATATCAGGACCCTCAATGCCTCGGAAAGACAGTTTTCCAAGGACAGCTGGGACATCTAGTCCATCTGTAATAACACGATAAGTCTTGTCAGCAATTTGTAGTTTTTCTCCGTAGTTTAATCCAATTTTAGCCATGTGATTTTCTCCTTTTATTTCTTATTTTTTGATTACCAATTTTTCCGCAAAGACATTGAGATAAGGTGCAACATTATTGCCATTTAGTGCAGTGTCTGGGAAAAAGATTGGGTTAACTGCTTCTACTAGAGCATCTTCAGGGAATACCGTTGTAGAAGCTGGTGTGATGACATGGAAGGCTCCGTGCTCTGCGCTGTTTAGAATATGACGTTGGTATTTACCTTCTTTTCCAAAAATAAATTTAGGAGCATTTCCCAAACGTTCGTAGTAAGCAGGGCCAATAAATTCTGGTTTCATTTTAAGTGTTTCTGAGATCATAAGTTTTTCCTTTCTGAGTGTAAAATAAAAAGAGTTAAGCTAATTGCTTCACTCTTGAGTAATAGTGGGTAAATAGTTTGCGTTTAAACATACGACTATAAAATTGAATATCCCCATGAGCATAGCCATTTCTACGAGCAGCATCTGCGAGATGGTCTAAATCAATTTGAGCTTGAGCATAGAGTTTAGCCTGTAGTTTATCAGATTCGCTAAACATGCCATAGGTAAATTCATAGTTATCATAGAGTCGTTTACATTGTAGTGCGAAAAAAGTTTGTCATATCATTCTCCTTTATTGTAATAAGTAAAAAAGCTACTAAGTGAAAAAAGGAAAGAACTTAGTAGCTTGAGAGTAGGTCTATCTAATTAGATAGACAGCAGTAAAGAAAAGTTATTTGGTTGAAGGATCCCTCCTTCACGGTGGCAACGTTTAGCAAGGTGCTTTGCGTGAATTACCATCGCTTTCCCAGCCAATCTCTTTAGGTAGTCATGATCATACCCAAGGGATTCTCTTACGCCCTTTGGCGAAGCCAGTTCACTTTACTATTCGGAAAAGTGCGAAAGTCCGAAATGCGTGGAAGCCCACAAGAATTGAATCTTGTTTTCTATCTTCACTTCAACCATAAAACGGACTTGACTTTTCTTATCAAAACATTTACAATAAAGGTACGAAGTTTATGTGTTGTTCTGATGATCAGTCCTCTGGTTGTCAGACGCACTTTTTATTTAATTGTCAATGATCGTGATTTAGCCTTGAAGATAAGGTTATTATTTTCAATCGCTATACAACTATCAGTTGTTGGTTATATTATACAACTGTTGGTTGTATATGTCAACGATTTTCTGCAAAATTTTAAAATAATTTTTTGAGGTCACATATGGAATTCGCAGAACGCTTGAAAACACTAAGGAAACAAGTAAAACTAACACAAGCTCAAATAGCTGAAAAACTAAGTATTTCCCAACAGGCATATGCTTCATGGGAGCGTGGCGTCAAAAAACCAACGCAAGAAAATCTCGTTAAAATTGCACAAATTTTAAATGTATCAGTTGACTATTTAGTAGGAAACTCAGAAGAAAAATCAGATGAACTAGATAATATTGAATTGCTTTTCCGTATGAATTCAAAAGGTTTAACTGAGAAAGAAAAAGAAATCTTCAAAAAAGAACTGATTGAGTTTATGGAAAAGAGAAAAAAAGCATTTGAAGAAAACAAGTAAACTAAAAATTAGCCTTTTTTGTTTGATAACTTCATTGATTAAAAGGAGTGTTTTATAAATGGATGTAAAAAAAGAATTTTTGAAAATAATGTCTGAACAAAAAGAAATAGCCTTAGCGACATCTGTAAACGATATTCCAAATGTAAGAATAGTCAATTTTATTTTTGATTCAACCAATAATATACTCTACTTCTCATCTTTCAAAGGTAATGATAAGATTAAGGAAATGGAATCAAACTCTCATATTGCATTTACTACAATTCCACACTCTGGGAATGAACACGTAAAAGCTAAGGGCTTAGTTCAAAAAAGTACCAGAACTATTTTTGAAGTGGCGGACCAGTTTATTGCTAAAGTACCAGGTTACAAAAATACTATTGAATTTGCAGGGGAATCTTTAGTTTTATTTGAAATACGATTTGATACTGCGATCGTTACCAAAGATCTAGAAACAATTCAAACTATAGAACTTTAAATTAAAGTTCCAAAAATGGAGATTAAAGTATGGAAAGTTTTGAAATTGAAATACCAAAAATTGAGCATTTTGAAGTTGATGTCAGAAAAAAGGAATTATACAACTATGATTTCCAATCATATTCATTAACTCCACTGCAAAAAGAAGCCTCTTTAGTAGTTGCTAATAAGATTAGAAATAATTTATTTACTCATATTCCTGAAGCTAAATTATTAAAAAAGCTTGTTGAAAAGAATGATAATGACAATGTAGAATACGTTGCAAAATTATCTGAAGTTGCAAAAGAAAAGTTAAAATCGGGAGAATGGAGTTATGGTATACGAAAAAAAACAGGCGAGACCTATGCAGTATTAAAAGATACTAAAACTGGAAAAATTAAAAGTAGTGTAACCTTAGAGAAAAAGGCTGTCAAAGAGTTAGGAAATCTTCCTGAGCTTTCTGCAATACAAGGGCAACTAGCCTCTATCTCAGAACAAATTGAAAGCTTAAATGAACTAGTTATCCGCGTAGAACAAGGGCAATACAATGATAGATTTTCAGGATTTTTCAGTGCTCGCCAACTAATTGTAGAGGCCTTAGCAACCAGAAATGAGCAATTAAAAAAAGAATTACTACTGTCAGCAATTAAAGAAAATAACAATACTATTGCAAAACTAATGATGTCAATTTACACTGATAGTATAGATTTTACCAATCTCAAAACAAAACAAACAGACGCTAATAGAATAAACATTCTACTTCAACAATCAATTAGTTACCTATCATCTGCAATGCAGTTAAATGTTGTTGCTTATACGGTATTAGAGGAACATGAGTCTGTTATAGCTGTGTTAAGCAATTACAAAGCTTTTACTGAGCAAACTTTACTTGAGCCTAAATATGATGGAAAAAGTTTAGCTTGGAAAATTGATAATTTTACAAAAGGAAATAGCAACACTTTTATAAATTTGACACAGAGTATTTCAGAAAATATCAATACATTGGTTAACCATTCAGAAACATTATTAGTAGAGGAAGATACGAATGAAAGAAGAGAAAGTTAAAACATGTAAATACCTTAGATGTAATAAAGAAGTATACTCTCCAAAAGCAAAATTCTGTGGAGAGCACGAAAGATTTTATAGAGAACACAGAAATAAAATTGGAGGTGCGTTGCTGACTTTTGGAGGTATCGCTCTTTCAGCTTTAGTAAAAAAACAAAAGAAATAATCAGACTATGTCTATATATTTAACGTAATATAAAAAAGGTGGACACCCATCCACTTTTTTTATATAATAAACTCAACCAAAATAGTTTAGTTTTGTAATTTATACTTAAAGGAGGTACCATTCTTTGGATGAATTGTATACAAGAATAAGTAAGTCTACAAAACATATGTTATACCAATACATGAAGGATCATGATATTTCATTACTAAATTATAATTTCAACTACTTCTTTCAATATTGTATTCAAAAATATCAAATTCAAGTAATTAGTCACCACTTCTCAAATCACAAGATTGAAGGATTAACTGTTATTGATAAATTAGGTATTAGTTTTTCTTATGAAAAGGATAATCCCATTGTGAAGCAAAATTTTACGCTGTGTCATGAGCTAGGACATTTTATCCTAGAGCATGAAGGTAATTATTTTGCAGAATCTATTGATAATCAGGAGAACCTACTAGAGCGAGAAGCGAATATTTTCTCTGCTGTAGTATTAATGCCTGACATTGTTTTGTTGTCGAAGATTTATTATAGTTGCGACACCTTTCAACACATTCAAAATAGCCTAGATGTTTCAAAACAGGCATTGTTCTTTCGCCTTTTAGACCTTCTTAGGGAATATTATCCTGGAAAAGAAAATACCATTAAACAGGCGATCGATGCTTATATTGATGGACAAAATGCCACACTTCTCCTTTTGTTTCATAGCATAAAAGAACATATTATAAAGGAGTTTAACAACTACCAGACTTCTCTAATTAATAAGATAGAGCCAGCAGTGAGCAAAAGAGGTTTCGTTACTAGTCAAGAGTATCCAGAACTTCTAAATCTAGAGAATTGGAAAACAATAAAGGCTTGCCGTGACAATTTAAAAGTATGGCTCATTTATGACAAAGGAAAATCTATAGCTTATGTTTGGGATAAAAATAAGCTAACAGATAAAGAGGCAAAACAAAAAGCTGAATTGAAATTACTATTAATGTGAGGAAAACGATGTACCAACCAGAAAAACTAAAGGCTCGCAGAAAAGAGCTAAAAATGACTCAAAAAGATATTGCAGATCAACTGGGTATTACCTACCAAGCCTATTCTGCATGGGAACGCGGAATAAAACAACCATCTAGAGAAAAAATAAAGCTTTTGGAGCAGATTCTAAATGCTCCAAAAGGCTATTTTACAGAGCTTGAAATTGCCCGACTATATAATATTTTATCAGATAAAGCTAAGGATCAAGCACTTAATTATGTTAGAAACTTGGTTCAAAAAGAACAATGTAAGAATGTTGTTTCGCTATCAGAAAAACTATACGAATACCATGTTTACGAAAAAATGTCTGCCGGTATCGGTTCATCGGTGTATAACGATCAGAACTATGATACTGTTTATTTTCATGAAGAACTAGCCCATGATTTCGCCTCATGGATTTCTGGTGACTCAATGGAGCCCAAATATCAAAATGGCTCTGTGGCTCTCATTCGTGAGACAGGATTTGATTATGATGGAGCAGTTTATGCCGTAGTCTGCAATAGCCAGACTTATATTAAACGAGTTTATCGAGAGGAGCATGGCTTAAGACTGGTTTCTATCAATCCAAACTATAAAGATATTTTTCTTTCGTATGATGAAGATCCTAGAATTGTAGGGATTATTGTAGGGAATTTCTTACCTGTTGAACAGTGATATTGTTGATTATCTTGAAGGTGGAATAGAATCTTTTAAACATAAAGTTAAAATATATAAAAGTATTATTTAATTAAAATAGTTGAACCATAGTTTTTTGATTTAAAGAAATTCTTTCTACAATAGTTGTTAATAAGAAGAATTATTTTTCTTTAAATTGTAGTAATAAAAAGGGATATTTGCTATCTATTTTTATTTTGTTCTAAATCCGGTTTTTGGATAGAATATCAAATGATGAAACAAAATATTTTTGAAAATACAAAAAAACAAACGCCAAAAATAACGTTTGTCTTCGTTCTGAAGGGATTGAAATTTTGTTTTCAATCCCTTTTTTGGATAAAGAAAATAATAATGGTGCTAATTAGGATTAATACCTAAATAAGTTTTAATTTTCTTTTCAAGAAAATCAATATGTTTGTTAATTTCAGTTTGTTGCTTATGAAGTTCATCAAGTTGAAAAAATAGTAGTCTAAGTCGTTGAGGAATTGTGGAGTCTCCTTTATATCTTAGGTCAGCGTATTCTTGCATATTTTTAATAGACATTCCCGTCTTTTTTAATCTAATAATGAATTGAGTCCACGCTATATCAGAGTCATCATAGTATCTACGATTATTTTCTTCTCTGTGTGAGTAAATCAATTTTTCTTGCTCATAGTATCGAAGTGTGGAAATAGAAAGTCCAGTTTTTTTAGCAAATTCTCCAATAGAATAGTGAGCCATAATATTTTTCCCCCCTTTTTTTATTATTTTAGCATAATTTTTAAAAAATCAAGAAATTTTCAGTTTTCTCTTGACATAAAGTGCACTTTACTATGTAAAATACATAGCATCAAAGGAATTTGATATAAAGCTAGGAGAGGAGGTAATACCATATAGACGAAAAATTGGTTTGAAGGAATAGAGAGCTCCAAAGGGGCTTAGTGATAAGGCTGTCAAGAACCTTGATGGGAGCAGCGACTCTTATAAAAAATGCAAATAGCAATCTGTAAAGGAGAAAATAGTATGGAACAAACGAAGAATTATACTTGTATTACTGGAGCCAGTGCTGGTATAGGAGCGGAGACAGCAAGACAATTTGCAAAATTAGGAACGAATCTTATTTTAATTGCTCGGCGTCAAGAACGACTAGAAAAATTGAAGCAAGATATTTTGAACCATTATCCGGATTTAGATGTTGTTATTAAAGTTGTTGATTTATCGAAGTCCAGTAATGTTTTTGCTCTTTATGAAAGCTTGAAAAAATATCACATTACTACGCTAATAAATAATGCTGGTTTTGGAAATTATGATAAGGTTGAATCTCAAGATTTAGAAAAGATAATAACATTAATCCATCTAAACATTGAAGCTTTAACAATTCTATCAACTCTATATGTGAGAGATTATAAAGATTGTAAAGGCGCTCAATTGATTAACTTATCATCTAGAGGCGGATACATGTTGGTTCCAAATGCAGTTACATACTGTGCAAGTAAATTTTATGTCAGTGCTTTTACAGAAGGCTTGGCATTGGAACTAGAGGCAAATCAACATCAATTAAAAGCTAAGGTTTTAGCTCCAGCTGCCACAAAAACGGAATTCGGTCAAGTTGCTACAGATTCTAAAGAATATGATTATGATGAGCATTTTGCTAAATATCACACAAGTGAAGAGATGGCACAATTTTTGATGGAATTATATCAAAGTGACAAAGTTGTTGGTTTAGTTGATGTTACAAATTTTGAATTTCATCTTAGCGGACCACTACTTAATTATTAATTATTTTAATAAATAGATATAATATGTATTGAATAATAATAGTTGTAGCCATTTTATGACAAGAAAAAAGCTTCTGAAATGTTAGATTTCAGAAGCTTTTTGTCTATCTATTATGATTTAAACCTTGGTAAGTTATAATTTTCTGTGATATTTAGGATATTTAAAAATATAGAAGTATTTTTGTAGACTAATTTACAATTTTTCCAGTATTTTACCAAGTAGTTCTTCTAACTTTCTTAAATCTCCATAGACTGTTCCGTCCATATAAAGATTGTAAACCTCGTCATCTTGCTCCACACGTATTTGTGCAGAATATCCTTTTGACAGTGCTAAGGAACGAATAACTTCTCGTTGAGTTCGTCCATTACCTTCTCGGAAGGGATGGAAATAATTAAGATTATCAAGAATTTTTGCTAATTGTTTAATAATCCCATCTTTTGAATTAGCAGTTTGATAATAGGTATGAATAAGGCGGTTTATATATACTTGGGCAGTACTGAAAGATTGTATTGACATAAAAGGATTCCCATTTTTTGAGATATTCACCTTGCGAAATTGCCCCGCCCAAGCATAGACATCTTGAAATAAATATTTATGAATGGCTAAAATATCACTAATGGAATATACTTCAATGGTTTTCAAGCGCAAGTCTGCAAGCCTTTTAGTAACGAATAAATGCTCATTCCGATAGGCTTCTTCAATATTTGTAATATTTTGTTTGTTGATTAAGACTGTAGAATTTGGATAGGTATATTGGTGATTGGGGTCAATGTACTCATAGCCTTCGTATTGATTTTTAACCAATATTCAATTCCTTTCGTTTGTTGATAACATAAGTTTTTAAATCAATCACATCTTGAACAGTAGGTTCATAATTTTCAATCATTGATGACCCAATAGCATACCAGACAGTATCAAAATCTGAAAAGTTATCAAAGGGAATTCCTAAAATTGTTAATTCTTCTTTATTCACATCAAGAGTCATGGCACACCTCCTTATATAGAGTTATCCTTATTATACCATAAAATCGGTATTTTCACCTAAAGGATAGAGAGCAAAAGATATATGTAAGCGTATAGATTAATACTTACAGAACTAAAAATATTCCCCTGTTTTTAACCCAACTGAAAACCCATACTTTCCAAACCAAATGTTACTATTTATAAGTAAAAGAACAAATAACAAAAAGAGGAGCTTCACACTAAAGTTCCTCTTCTTTTAAATATCCGAATCATTATTTTTATTTCAAAAAAGGTAGTGAAAAAGGTAGTGATTCGATTGATTTATATTGCAATGTAGTGAAATTTGAAATTTCAAAAATTGCTTAAAATCAAGGTTTTTAACGTCTATTGACGTGTAGTGAACCCCTATTTCACTTCTGTAAACACAACGTGTTTGCGAAGTTTTGGTGAGTATTTCTTCAATTGAAGACGGTCTGGAGTGTTACGTTTGTTTTTAGAAGTAAGGTACAAGCGTTCACCAGATTCTTTGTGTTCAAGTGTAATATTTACGCGCATGGTATCTCCCTTCTATTATTCAGCTGATGCAGCTTTAGCGATCTTACGTCCTTTGTAGTATCCTTTAAGTGATACACGGTGTGAACGTGAGTAATCTCCAGTTGCTTCGTCAAAGTTTACAGATGGAGCTGTTACTTTGTAGTGCGTACGACGTTTGTTTTTCTTCGCTTTTGATGTGCGACGTGCAGGTACTGCCATTTCGTTTTTCTCCTTTTAAGATATAAATTCAATTAGGTTTGATTTTCATCAACTTTAACAGTATAACAAAACTTTTTTGTAAAGTAAAGTTACTTGACAAAAAAAATGAAATTTTTGGAAAAACTTGCTTCTCCATAGTTAATCTCAAAGTTTGGATCTGCCTTTGGGCCTTCTTTTATGCTATAATGGTAAAAAATGAAACGAGAGGAATGACATGACAGAATTAGACAAACGCCATCGTAGTAGTGTCTACGATAGCATGGTAAAATCTCCCAACCGTGCCATGCTTCGCGCGACGGGAATGACCGATGAAAGCTTTGAAAAACCAATCGTAGGGGTGATTTCTACTTGGGCTGAAAACACGCCTTGTAACATGCACCTTCATGATTTTGGAAAATTGGCCAAAGAAGGTGTAAAAGATGCGGGAGCTTGGCCGGTCCAATTTGGAACCATTACGGTTGCGGACGGGATCGCTATGGGGACTCCTGGTATGCGCTTCTCCTTGACGTCTCGTGATATCATTGCGGACTCTATCGAAGCGGCTATGGGCGGTCACAACGTGGATGCCTTTGTAGCCATCGGGGGTTGTGACAAGAACATGCCTGGTTCGATGATTGCCATTGCCAATATGGATATCCCTGCGATCTTCGCTTATGGTGGTACCATTGCTCCTGGTAATCTGAACGGCAAGGATATCGACTTGGTTTCTGTTTTCGAAGGGATCGGGAAATGGAACCACGGTGATATGACTGCTGAAGAAGTGAAGCAACTGGAATGTAATGCCTGCCCTGGCCCTGGTGGCTGTGGTGGTATGTATACGGCCAACACCATGGCGACAGCGATCGAGGTCCTTGGGATGAGTCTTCCTGGCTCCTCTTCTCACCCTGCTGAATCAGCAGATAAGAAGGCCGATATCGAAGAAGCAGGTCGTGCTGTTGTCAAGATGCTTGAAATGGGACTGAAGCCATCTGACATCTTGACCCGTGAAGCCTTTGAAGATGCCATCACTGTCACAATGGCGCTCGGTGGTTCCACCAATGCGACTCTGCACTTGCTTGCGATCGCTCACGCAGCTAACGTTGACTTGACGCTGGAAGACTTCAATGATTTCCAAGAGCGTGTGCCTCACTTGGCAGACTTGAAACCTTCTGGTCAATACGTCTTCCAAGACCTTTATAATGTCGGTGGTGTGCCAGCTGTCATGAAATACCTTCTTAAGAATGGTTTCCTTCATGGGGATCGCATCACCTGTACTGGTAAAACAGTAGCTGAGAACTTGGAAGCCTTCGCTGATTTGACACCGGGTCAAAAAGTCATCATGCCACTTGAAAATCCGAAACGTGCGGATGGTCCATTGATCATCTTGAAAGGGAACTTGGCTCCAGAAGGGGCGGTTGCTAAAGTATCAGGTGTGAAAGTTCGTAACATCACGGGTCCTGCTAAGGTCTTTGACTCCGAAGAAGCTGCCATTGAAGCGGTTCTTTCGGATGAAATCGTGGATGGCGACGTTGTTGTTGTCCGCTTCGTAGGTCCTAAGGGTGGTCCTGGTATGCCAGAAATGCTATCCTTGTCATCCATGATCGTTGGGAAAGGTCAAGGGGACAAGGTGGCCCTCTTGACAGACGGACGCTTCTCTGGTGGTACTTATGGTCTCGTTGTTGGACATATCGCGCCTGAAGCTCAGGTCGGTGGCCCAATCGCCTACCTCCACACAGGGGATCTGGTAACAGTTGACCAAGATACCAAAGAAATCACCATGCACGTCTCAGACGAAGAGTTGGCGAAACGGAAAGCTGAAACAACCTTGCCACCACTGTATAGCCGTGGGGTTCTGGGTAAATACGCCCACATCGTTTCTTCAGCATCACGTGGTGCTGTAACCGACTTCTGGAATATGGAACAGTCTGGTAAACAGTAATTGGATGGACGACTTTGTCCAAAGAGAGAATGGGACAGAAATCGGTAATTCGTTAGAATTCGATTTCGTCGTCCCACCTCCGCACAGTTGAGTAGGGCTGTAAAAGCTGATGAAATCAGTGTAGTAGAGTCCACTCAACCACTGCGTCTTGCTCGACAATCCAAAAATAATTGAGAGGCTAGGACTTTTGTCCCAGCCTCTTTTTTGGCTCAAAGTCGCTATTTTCAACCCTGTCGCTAAAACGTATGAATATTACTTTTTGGGGGATTTGGGTGTATCATCTGTTATTTTTCTTGTAAATCCATCTATAATTTGCTATAATTGTGACTAATCGAATCAATCCTTTAATACTGTCCAGAGAGGCAGGCAAGGAGCCATGGAAATGAAAGGCCTGGGAAGACCAGCCTATATTTTGTGTATCTCCTTGTTGTGGGGGATTTTTTTGTATATTGAAAAGTGGTTTGATAAAAAAGAAATCGTCGATGATGGAGCATGAAGCACTCCCTTACGATTTGGTCATCGAAGGTAGACGTTTTTGTTCAGCCATAGCTTATCGCATCTTAATTTTAGGAGGTTTTTACGATCGTGAATGACGTTAAATATGATGTGAATGAAATGCCAAAACCTGGTTTATTGGTTGGTTTATCTTTCCAGCATTTGTTTGCCATGTTTGGGGCGACAGTACTGGTGCCGATTTTGGTTGGAATTGATCCTGCCATTGCTCTCTTCTCATCTGGTTTGGGAACCTTGGCTCACTTAACCGTGACCAAGTATAAGATTCCTGCTTATATGGGGTCTAGTTTTGCTTATATTGCTGCTATGCAGATGTTGATGAAGACAGATGGAATCGCAGCAGTTGCCCAAGGTGCCATGGCGGGTGGTTTTGTCTACTTGTTTGTAGCTCTGATTGTTAAGTATGCGGGTAAAGATTGGATTAATAAGGTCCTTCCACCAATCGTGGTTGGTCCCATTATCATGGTAATTGGTTTGAATCTTGCGGCAAATGCAGTCACTGATGCGACAACCTTAAATAAAAGCTATAGTGGTTATGCTCTATTGATTTCGATGGTGACCCTCTTTGCGGTTATCCTCTTTAACATGTATGGCAAGAAGATTGTCGGTGTCGTCCCAATTTTACTTGGATTAATTGTGGGCTATATTTTCTCATTGGCTCTTGGTTTGATGACAGGACATAGTTTTGTCAATTTCTCAGAGGTAAGTGCGGCGCATTGGATTCAAGTTCCAAACTTTGACATTCCATTTGTGGATTATAGCTTTAAGCTCTATCCAAGTGCGATTTTGACCATGGCTCCGATTGCCTTTGTGACCATGACGGAACATTTTGGCCACCTCATGGTTTTAAATAGTTTGACTGAGCGTGATTACTTCAAGGATCCAGGGCTTGACCATACGCTTACTGGTGATGGCTTGGCACAGATTATTGCTGGATTCTTTGGAGCTCCTCCGGTAACTTCTTATGGGGAAAACATTGGGGTGATGGCCCTTAGTAAGGTCTACTCAGTTTACGTTATTTCAGGCGCAGCAGTGATTGCGGTTGTCATGAGCTTTATTGGGAAGCTATCAGCACTCTTGCACTCTATTCCAACTCCTGTATTGGGAGGTTTGTCTATTGCCCTCTTTGGGGTTATCGCTGCTAGTGGTTTGAAAATTTTAGTTGAACATAAGATTGATTTTGATAATAAAAAGAATCTCTTGATTGCAAGTGTGATCTTAGTATCAGGGATCGGTGGTTTGATGATTGACCTCGGTGGTCTCCAAATCACGGGTGTGGCAACGTCAACCATTCTTGGGATTGTGTTGTATCAAATCCTTCCAGAACCAAAAGTTGATGAGGCTTAGTCCATTCTGGTAGTGAACAAGTTTGAATGGATTTAAACATTATAAAAACGAGGAACAAACTCTGATGGCAGAGTTGGTGTTCCTCGTTTTTTTATGATGGATTGGATTTCCAAAGAGGCTTTCCTTCATTAGTTGACTGCGTTTATTAAATTGTAATGATTGTTATCGTGGTGGAAGACCAAGGGCGATACGTCCGTATCGGCTGATTCGTGTAATTTTCCAAGCGGGTGACCAAGTCACTTCAACCTTGACATCTTCGATCCCCTCGATTTCCTTGAGGCGCGAAACGATTTCGATCGGAAGGCTCTCAGCACAGCTACAAGCCGTATCGGTAAAGGTCATAACCACCTTGCAAGTGCCGGTTTCATCTAGATGGATCTCGTAGATCAGTCCTAGGTTATAGACATCTAACTCAACATCGGTATCAAATACAAGCTCCAATTTTTCGATTAACGACTTCTCTAGTGCCAGGGCGCGGTCATTGATTTTGATATCCTCTCTCATCGCAAGATCCTTTCAGTGTAGTATGGCTTCCATTTTCTCATAATTCGGCTGATAAGGCAAGAAGAGAAAGACGATTTGAACGTGTCGAACGAAGGAAATTCGGTCCAGTCTCCATTTCTCTTCGAATTTGTGGTAAAATAGAGGCAAAAGTAAGACAAAGGATGAAGGCTATGAAATTACAAAAACCAAAAGGGACCCAGGATATCCTTCCTGGCGATTCAGCGAAATGGCAATATGTAGAAGGCTTTGCACGCAAGGTCTTTGCGCGATACAATTATGATGAAATCCGCACACCGATCTTCGAACATTATGAAGTCATCAGCCGTTCAGTAGGGGATACGACGGATATCGTTACCAAAGAAATGTATGACTTCTATGATAAGGGAGACCGTCATATCACGCTTCGTCCAGAAGGAACAGCTCCTGTTGTCCGCTCCTATGTAGAAAATAAACTCTTTGCGCCTGAGGTACAAAAACCAAGTAAGTTCTATTACATAGGCCCAATGTTCCGCTACGAACGTCCTCAAGCAGGTCGTTTGCGTCAATTCCACCAAATTGGGGTAGAATGCTTTGGATCGAGCAATCCTGCAACGGATGTCGAAACCATTGCCATGGCAGCGCAATTCCTGAAAGAATTGGGAATTGACAATGTAACCTTGCACTTGAACACCTTGGGAAGCCCTGCCAGTCGTCAAGCTTATCGTCAAGCCTTGATTGATTACCTCTTGCCAATGAAGGATCAATTGTCTAAGGACAGCCAACGTCGCTTAGAAGAAAATCCGCTTCGTGTTTTGGATTCAAAAGAAAAAGAAGACAAGGCAGCGGTTGAACAGGCTCCTTCCATCCTAGACTATCTAGATGAAGAAAGCCAAGCGCATTTTGATGCGGTTCGTCGGATGTTGGAAGACTTGGGGGTAGCCTATGTCATCGATACCAATATGGTGCGTGGCTTGGATTACTACAACCACACGATTTTTGAGTTCATTACAGAAATTGAAGGCAATGAATTGACAGTCTGTGCGGGTGGTCGCTATGATGGTTTGGTGGAATACTTCGGTGGTCCTGCGACAGCTGGTTTTGGCTTTGGTATCGGTGTGGAACGGATCCTTCTCGTTCTTGAAAAGAAAGGCATTGAATTACCGATCGAAACAGGATTAGATGCTTATATTGCCGTTCTAGGAGATGAGGCCAATGAAGCAGCGCTTAGCTTGGTTCAAGCCCTTCGAATCCAAGGTTTCAAGGCAGAACGTGACTATCTTGGACGTAAGCTCAAGGCACAATTTAAGTCAGCAGATGTCTTTGCGGCCAAAACCTTGATTACCTTAGGAAGCAGTGAGGTTGAAAGTGGTCAAGTCACTGTGAAAAACAACCAAACTCGTCAAGAAGTAACGGTAGCTCTTGAAAGCTTGAAGAAAGACTTCCCATCTGTTTTAGCAGAGTTGGGATTGGCTTGATCGAACGGGAAAGACAAGGGTAGACAAGATTTATCTGGGAGTAGGGGCAAAATGGTTGCTCCTGCTCTCTTTTATCTTGATTCTGTTTGCCGACCTTTGCCAAGATTTGGCGAAAAGCCGTTAAATTTTCTGACATTTATGATATAATGAGAAGACTACTAGTAAAGGAATGAAACAGTCATGACATTAGTTTACCAATCAACACGAGATGAAAAAAATACTGTAACAGCTAGTCAAGCCATCCTTCAAGGATTGGCGACAGATGGCGGTTTGTTTACTCCGGTCTCTTATCCTCAAGTGGAGCTGGATTTTGATACCCTCAAAGACGCGTCTTACCAAGAAGTGGCTAAGCTTGTTTTGTCAGCTTTTTTGGATGACTTTACAGCAGAAGAGTTGGACTACTGTATTACTAACGCCTATGATAGCAAGTTTGATACACCAGTCATTGCGCCTCTTGTCAAACTCGATGGCCAATACAACTTGGAACTTTTCCACGGTTCAACCATTGCCTTTAAAGATATGGCTTTGTCGATCTTGCCTTACTTTATGACGACAGCTGCCAAGAAGCACGGTCTGGAAAATAAAATCGTCATCTTGACAGCGACATCCGGGGACACTGGTAAAGCTGCCATGGCAGGTTTTGCCGATGTTCCAGGTACTGAAATTATTGTCTTTTATCCAAAAGACGGTGTCAGCAAGGTACAAGAGTTGCAAATGACGACTCAGACTGGGGACAATACTCATGTCATCGCGATCGATGGAAACTTTGACGATGCTCAAACCAATGTCAAACATATGTTCAACGATGTTGAACTACGTGAAAAATTGGCAGCCAACAAGATGCAATTCTCATCAGCCAACTCCATGAATATCGGCCGTTTGGTGCCTCAAATTGTTTATTACGTATATGCCTACGCGCAATTGGTGAAGACAGGTCAAATCACAGCTGGAGAAAAAGTCAACTTCACCGTTCCAACAGGGAACTTTGGGAATATCTTGGCAGCTTTCTATGCCAAACAAATCGGTCTTCCAGTTGGAAAATTGATCTGTGCCTCAAACGAGAACAATGTTTTGACAGACTTCTTTAAAACACGCGTCTATGATAAGAAACGTGAGTTCAAAGTAACCACTAGTCCATCGATGGATATTTTGGTCTCTTCAAACTTGGAACGCTTGATCTTCCACTTGGTAGGCAATGATGCCACAAAGACCAAAGAGTTGATGGAAAGTCTCGTTGCAACAGGTCAATACCAATTGTCCGACTTTGATGCAGATATCTTAGATTTGTTTGCGGCTGCATATGCAGATGAATCAGAAACTGCTGCAGAGATCAAGCGGGTCTATGAAGCGTCTGATTACATCGAAGACCCTCATACAGCTGTAGCATCAGCCGTTTATCAAAAATACCGGACCCAAACAGGGGATACTGCTAAAACAGTCATTGCCTCTACAGCAAGTCCTTACAAATTCCCTGTTGTAGCAGTAGAAGCGGTGACAGGCGAGACAGGTCTAGGCGATTTCGAAGCCTTGGCTAAATTACACACACTTTCAGGTGTTCCTGTACCACCGGCTGTAGACGGCCTTGAAACTGCACCGGTTCGCCATCGTACAAGCGTGGCAGCCAAAGACATGCAAGCAGCCGTAGAAGACTACTTGGGACTTTAATTCTCTGTATTAGAAAGATCAAAAGAGCCGTTTGGCTCTTTTATATACTCATGAATTCATACAAAAAAATCTTAAATATCGCCCTTCCTGCCATGGGTGAAAATTTCTTACAAATGCTGATGGGCATGGTGGACTCTTATTTAGTGGCTCACCTGGGCTTGATTGCCATCTCGGGTGTTTCCGTCGCAGGCAATATCATCACCATCTATCAAGCCATCTTTTTGGCACTGGGTGCGGCAGTTGCCAGTGTCATGTCCAAAAGCTTGGGTGAAAAAAATCAAGCCAACATTGCCTACCATGCGACAGAGTCACTAAAGGTGACCTTGTTGTTGAGTGCTCTCCTAGGAGGGGCTTCGCTGTTATTTGGACGCCAGATGATTTCGCTGTTGGGGACTGAAGCTGCAGTAGCCGAAAGTGGGGGGATTTACCTTTCCTTGGTTGGCGGGACCATAGTTCTCTTAGGATTGATGACGACCTTGGGCTCCTTGGTTCGGGTGGCCAACAATCCACGTCTTCCTATGTATGTGAGCCTGTTGACCAATCTATTAAACGCTCTATTCTCCTCTGTGGCCATTTTCCTTTTTGGCTGGGGGATTGTCGGTGCGGCCTTAGGGACAGTGCTGGCCCGTCTGGTGGGCGTCATCCTCTTGTGGCGAAAGGTCCAGTTACCCTTTGCACCTCTTCGTTGGGGATTGGATCGTAAGCTCTTGAACTTAGCACTTCCAGCTGCCGGAGAGCGGCTGATGATGCGAGCTGGAGATGTGGTGATCATTGCGATCGTGGTTGCTTTTGGGACCGAGGCAGTCGCAGGAAATGCTATCGGAGAGACCTTGACCCAGTTTAACTACATGCCTGTGTTTGGGGTGGCCACAGCGACGGTCATGCTCGTAGCACGGAGCCTGGGTGAAGGTGATCTTGAGCAGATTGCCCGCCTTCGAAAGCAGTCTTACTGCTTGTCCTTCGTGTTCATGTTACCCATTGCCTTGGGAATCTTTTTTGGGGGCACCCTTCTGACCTATCTCTACACACAAGATGTGAAAGCGGTAGAAGCTAGCCTGTCGGTTGTCCTCTTTTCTTTGTTGGGAACGCCGTTTACAGCAGGAACGGTCATCTATACAGCTGTTTGGCAAGGGTTGGGAAATGGGAAACTTCCATTTTATGCAACGACGATTGGCATGTGGGTCATTCGAATTGGAGCCGGTTATCTGCTTGGAGTAACTCTTGGCTTTGGCCTTCCAGGTGTCTGGACTGGGACACTGCTCGACAATGGTTTTCGTTGGCTATTTTTGAGTCAGCTATATAGACGAAAAGTAGGAGAGAAGAAAAAATGACAAAACGAGCCTTTATTTGGGATTTGGACGGAACCTTGCTGGATTCCTATGATGCTATTCTGGCAGGTCTTGAGGAGACTTATGCATCTTATCAGCTTCCGTTTGACCGGGCTAGCATTAAAGATTACATCTTGAAGCATTCGGTTCAAGATCTTTTAGTAGCTGTGGCGGAGGAGTATCATCTGGATGTGACGGACTTGAATCATCGCCGAGCAGAAAGTCTAGCAGAGAAAAATGCCCAGGTCCTTCTGATGGATGGGGCGCGTGATATCCTATCTTGGGGACAAGAATCTGGAATTGAGCAGTTTGTCTATACCCATAAGGGAGAGAATGCCTTTGTCATCCTGCGGGACTTGGGTTTGGAATCTTTTTTTACAGAGATTTTGACCAGTCAAAGTGGTTTTTCCCGCAAGCCTGACCCAGAAGCTGCCATGTATCTGATGGAGAAGTACGGGTTGGAGCCAGAAAATACCTACTATATTGGGGATCGGAGCCTGGATATTGACTTTGCAAGAAATAGCCAGATTCAGAGTATCAATTTCTTGACGTCTGACTATCAAGGCAATCATCAGATGAACACCTTACTAGATATCCCAGGTATTTTAAACGCTGAAAAGAATCTGTAAAGAATTTGTTTTCATTTTGAAATAAAGTCGTAAGCTTTCTTTAAGAAATGTCCGCTATAATAGAACCATAAACAAAGACCTCCTAACTTTGTTTAGAAAAATCCTAAAACTTTTCTTTTTCATAATAATCTCCCTAAGAGTCGCCAAATCAGGCGGCTTTTTTTGTGTGAAAAAACAGTACAAGCTCTTTTTCTTGCAAGAGGATATGAAATGTTTTATAATTGACTAGTCAATTATTGATTTATCAAAAAAGAATAGAGGAAGGGACATGGCAGAAATAAATGATTTGCTCTACCAACTACGTTTGGCAGATCAATCGACTACACAGTTATTTGAAAAGCGACTAGGGATTAGCTTAACACGTTATCAAATTTTGCAGGATTTATTAGAACAAGCGCCTTGCAATCAGATCGCGGTTCAGGAACGCTTGCAGATTGATCCAGCGGCTTTAACCCGGCATTTCAAAATATTAGAAAAGGAAGGATTTGTCCATCGGAGTCGAAATCCAAAGAATCAGCGGGAAATCCTAATTCATTTGACGGATACGGCCTATAATCGTTTGGTCAAACATCCCCCTCGCCATCATGTGGCGGTGAAAGAACAGATGAGTCGGATTTTGACTGCTCAAGAACAAGAGCAATTTTCTTACCTGCTGGACAAATTAGTATCTGGCA
Organism: Streptococcus sp. LPB0220; assembly: GCF_008727815.1. NCBI lineage: Bacteria > Bacillati > Bacillota > Bacilli > Lactobacillales > Streptococcaceae > Streptococcus > Streptococcus sp. LPB0220. The sequence continues at coordinate 131,485 of NZ_CP044230.1, forward strand.
TTGAACAAATAACAGTTGAATAAAAAGGAGAATCTACGATGTCATTACTGACGATTATTTTAGCAAGTCTTGCTGCACTGGAGCATTTGTATATTTTTTATTTGGAGAGCATCAGAACCACATCTGATACCACAAGTCGGGTTTTCAACATGGATAAAGAAGAACTCGCTCGCCCATCTGTGACCTCTTTATTTAAGAATCAAGGGATATACAATGCCTTGATTGGGGTGTTCCTCTTGTATGGATTGTTTGTCTCTAAAAATAGTGAAGTTGTTACGATTTTTGTGCTTTTTATTATTGGAGCTGCAGCCTACGGTGCGATGACAGCCAATAAAAAGATTATCTTGACCCAAGGTGGTCCTGCAATTTTAGCTTTATTGAGTATCCTATTGTTGGGATAAAAAGGACGGGACGCTAGGGCTCTTTGAGCTGATTTTATTAAATAAGTGTAGAAAAAGTATAAAAAAAGACTAAAAATTTTATTGACTTTCTAAGAAAAAGGGTTATAATGGTAGCAACAGAAAAGTAATGAGTCAGCTATTTTCAGGGAGCTTGTGGGAATTGCGAACAAGCAATAGCGACTGATGAAAATTGGACTGTTATGATTAATGAATTCTAACCCATGTGAATTCGGTTGGCACCCCTTACCGTGCAACTCCTTGATAGAGGAGATAGAGATGTAGGGAAAGACCAGCTATTTTTCCCTATAAAAGAGGTGGCACCGCGGACAACACGCCCTCACACAGTTTTTTGTGTGAGGGCTTTTCTATGTGTTTAGCAAGCGAAGCGAGCTTAGGCACATAGATCCCAAAGCGCAAATAGAGCGATGGGATACCCTTGATCGCCTTAGCAAGCCAAGGTGCGGTTGAATTTATTAGAATAAAAGAGTTCTAGAAGAGAGGTTTCTGATATGAAAAAAGTTTTATCTGCTGATGTGTTGAGTCCAATTTTGGCTTATATGCGTTTGGATGCGCCCCATAAAATGATCTTAGAGTCAATTCCTCGTGAAAAAGAGAATGCGCGTTTTTCAATTGTAGCCTATCGGCCAGTCAGTGAAGTCAAGTTTGAACATGGCGTCCTCTATTACAATGATCAAATTGTTGAAGAGGATCCTTTAGACTTTTTGAACCGCATCACGGTCAAAACGAGAACTTCTGAAGAGCTTCCTTTTAACGGTGGGGCGATTGGATTTGTCGGCTATGACTTGATTGGCCTCTATGAGAACATTGGTTCCATTCCTGAAGATACGATTGGCACACCAGATCTTCACTTTTTCTTATATGAGAGCTATGTGATTTTTGATCACAAAAAGGAAAAGGTCTATGTGGTGGAAGAGAACCTCTATAGTGGACGGAGTGAAGCAGAGCAAGCATCGAGCTTGGAGCAAGTATTAGCACAATTGGCAAGACCTGCAAAAGAAGAGTTTCAGGACAAGGACCTGCATGCACTTCATTTCCACAATCATTTGGAGCAAAAAGAGTTTGAGGAAATGGTGGCCCTAGCGCGGGACTATATTCGAAAAGGGGATATGTTCCAATGCGTGCTCAGTCAACGTTTTTCAGCTGATTTTTCAGGTAAACCATTGGATTATTACCGCAATTTGCGCGTGACCAACCCTTCGAATTATCTCTACTTTTATGATTTTGGGGAGTACCAAATTATCGGTGCCAGTCCAGAAAGTCTAGTGTCGGTCAAGGATCGAGTGGTGACAACCAATCCCATTGCGGGCACACGCCCAAGAGGGATCGATGAAGAGGCTGATCGGCAATTGGCAGCTGATTTGGCAGGGGATCCAAAAGAAGTCGCAGAACACCGGATGTTGGTGGATCTAGGGCGAAACGATATTGGACGTATCGCTCAAAATGGGTCGGTTGAAGTGACCAAATATATGGAAGTGGAATTCTTCCGTTATGTGATGCACCTGACGAGTGTGGTCAAGGGGCAATTACTTCCTGGACTAGCCTCCATTGAGGCTCTGAAGGCAACTCTTCCAGCGGGGACCGTTTCGGGTGCTCCCAAGATTCGAGCCATGAAGCGGATCTATGAGGCTGAAAAAGAGAAACGCGGGGTCTATGCGGGGGCTATTGGCTATCTCTCTGTGACGGGGGATCTTGATTTTGCTATTGCGATACGAACCATGATCCTCAAAAATAAGAAGGCTTATGTGCAGGCTGGAGCAGGAATCGTTTATGATTCGATCGCTGAAAATGAATACCAAGAAACTGTCAATAAGGCAAAATCGATGACAAGGATTGGAGAAGAAGGATGATTTTATTAGTCGATAATTACGATTCATTTACCTACAATTTAGCGCAGTATATCGGGAAATTTGATGAGGTCCAGGTGCTTCGAAATGATGATCCGGATTTGTACCAGGTTGCCCAAGAAGCAGATGCCTTGGTCTTTTCTCCAGGTCCAGGTTGGCCAAAGGATGCGGGTGAGATGGAGGAGATGATACGAGATTTCGCGGGAGTCAAACCAATCTTGGGGATTTGCTTGGGGCATCAAGCGATTGCAGAAGTTTTTGGAGGGCGCTTGGGATTGGCACCACAGGTCATGCATGGCAAACAAAGCCAGATCCAGCTAGAAGCTCCCTCTCCTCTATACGCGGGTGTCGCAAAAGAAGTCCCAGTCATGCGCTACCATTCGCTGACGATTGAAGCCATGCCAGAGGATTTTGTCATTACCTCTCGGACGACGGATGATCAAGCGATTATGGGAATTCAACACCGTAGCTTACCGATTTATGGTTTTCAATACCATCCAGAAAGTATCGGGACGCCAGATGGGCTCAAGACCATCGAAAATTTTGTCAAACTAGTCAAGGAGCGGAAGATGAAACAAGTGCTTGCAAAAGTAGCGGAAGGAATGGATCTAACCAGTGCAGAGTTAGAAGCTGCTATGGAGGAAGTTGTTGCTGGTCGTGCTTCAGAAGCACAGGTGACGGCCCTTCTTCTAGGTCTTAAAATGAAGGGAGAAACGGTTGAAGAGCGGACGGCTATTGCAAAAGTGATGCAGGCCTATGCAGTCGCTATTCCTACAGAAGTTCAAGGAGCAATGGACAATTGTGGAACGGGGGGCGATCGTTCTTATAGTTTCAATATTTCAACAACAGCTGCCTTCGTCCTTGCTGGTGGTGGCATCAAGATGGCGAAACACGGAAATCGTTCGATCTCTTCTAAATCCGGTTCTGCGGATGTACTAGAAGCTCTAGGAATTAACCTTGATTTGGGTCCAGAAGACTTGGGACGAGTGTTTGAAAAGGCGGGAATTGTCTTCCTATTTGCCAAAAATCTGCATCCTGGCATGCGCTATATTATGCCCGCTCGCTTGGCGCTAGGGGTTCCAACGGTGATGAACTTAACCGGTCCTCTTATCAATCCGATTCCTCTAGAAACCCAGCTATTGGGAACCAGTCGTCCAGATATGCTGGAAAGTACGGCGGAGATTCTAAAGAATTTGGGAAGGAAACGCGCAGTGGTGGTGAGTGGTCCACAAGGTTTGGACGAGGCAGGCCTTGATGGAGAAACCCAGCTCGCTATTCTGGAAGATGGACAGGTTACTTTATCCAGTTTTCAACCAGAAGATATAGGAATGGAGCGCATTGAAATTGATCAAGTACGAGGTGGTGACGCCAAACGCAATGCGGAAATTTTGCTCAGTGTCTTGAAGAATGAAGCAAGTCCCTTCTTAGAGGTGACGGTCTTGAATGCTGGCCTTGGTTTTTATGCCAATGGCAAGGTAGATTCTATCAAGGAAGGGATTGCCTTGGCACGTGAAGTGATTGCCAGTGGGGCTGCCCTTGAGAAATTGAGATTATTACAGGAGTATCAAAAATGAGTCAAGAATTCTTGCCAAAGATTCTAAAGGAAAAGGCGCGTGAAGTGGCTGCGATGAAAGAAGAGAAACTCCAACCTTTGCGCGAGACCTACCGCCTGTATGATTACCTAAAGAGTCATCCAGAAAAGCTTCAGATCATCGCAGAGGTGAAAAAGGCTAGCCCGAGTCTGGGAGATATTCATGTCGATGTGGATATCGTCGCGCAGGCTAAGATTTACGAAGAAAATGGGGCCGTGATGATTTCTGTCTTGACTGATGAAGTGTTTTTCAAGGGCAGTATCGAGTATCTCCGCGAAATATCTAGTCAGGTGCGTATCCCCACCCTCAACAAAGATTTCATTGTGGATGAAAAGCAAATAATTCGGGCGCGAAATGCAGGGGCAACCGTGATCTTGTTGATTGTTGCAGCCTTATCAGAGACTCGTCTGAAAGAGCTCTATGAGTTTGCGACCCATCTTGGCCTGGAGGTCTTGGTGGAGACCCATAATCTGACAGAACTAGAGGTGGCTCACCGGATTGGGGCTCAGATCATAGGGGTCAATAATCGCAACTTGGTGACCTTTGAGACAGATCTCCATACTAGCCTTGAATTGGCGGCCAATTTTGAACAAGAACCGGTTTACATCTCGGAGTCTGCTATTTTTACAGCAGCAGATGCTCGCATGCTGGGTCCTTATTTTAATGGTATTCTCGTTGGGACAGCTCTCATGAAGGCAGACAATGTGGCTGAAAAGGTAAAGGAGTTGCAGATTGACAAAGGTTAAAATTTGCGGACTATCCACTCCAGAAGCCGTCCAGACCGCTGTTGAGGCCGGTGCGGATTACATTGGTTTTGTTTTTGCACCAAGCAAACGGCAAGTCACGCTGGAGCAGGCCCGGCAGTTGGCTACAGGGATTCCAAAGGGGGTTCAAAAAGTCGGAGTTTTTGTATCACCACAAAGAGAAGAAGTGGAGAAAGCTTGCCAAGTTGTGGGCTTGGACCTGATACAAGTGCATGGACCGATGGATGAAACCATCTTGCAAGAGTTTCCCCAACAAACGATTCGCGCTGTTCAAGTGGGGAAAGATACAGCTCTTTCTGAGACCAGTGCCGATTATCTGCTCTTTGATGCTCCTGTAGCAGGAAGTGGGCAGACTTTTGACTGGCAAAAGCTCGAAACCCAAAATTTCACAAAGCCCTTCTTTATTGCAGGAGGCTTGACGGTAGACAATGTAACAGATGCCATTTGCTTCTTTCATCCTTATGCGGTGGATGTATCCAGTGGGGTCGAGACAAATGGAAAAAAAGATCAAGAAAAGATAAAACGATTTATAGAAAGGGTCAAGCATGGCATATAAACAACCAGATCAAAATGGATTTTACGGGCGGTTCGGGGGACGATTTGTCCCTGAAACCTTGATGACAGCAGTTTTAGAATTAGAAGAAGCCTACAGAGAAAGTCAAGCAGATCCTTCTTTTCAAGCAGAATTGGATCAGCTTCTGAAACAATATGTCGGTCGGGAAACACCGCTCTATTACGCTAAAAATCTTACCAAGTATGTCGGTGGAGCCAAGATCTTTCTTAAAAGAGAAGACCTCAACCACACAGGGGCTCATAAAATTAATAATGCCCTAGGACAGGTTTTGTTGGCACACCGGATGGGCAAAAAGAAGATCATCGCAGAAACAGGGGCTGGACAGCACGGTGTTGCAACGGCAACGGCTGCTGCTTTATTTGATATGGAATGCACCATCTACATGGGGGAAGAAGATGTCAAACGCCAAGCTCTCAATGTCTTTCGGATGGAATTGTTGGGCGCCAAGGTTCAATCAGTAACAGATGGGTCGCGTGTCCTCAAGGATGCGGTCAATGCTGCTCTTAGAGCTTGGGTAGCAAATGTGGAGGATACCCACTATATCATGGGTTCTGCTCTAGGACCTCATCCATTCCCAGAAATTGTCCGTGATTTTCAAAGTGTCATCGGTCGAGAAGCCAAACGCCAATTTGCAGAGCAAAATGATGGTGCGCTACCAGATGCCGTCCTAGCCTGTGTAGGAGGCGGATCGAATGCCATTGGGCTCTTTTATCCTTTTGTTGAGGACACCTCTGTTGCCATGTATGGGGCAGAAGCTGCTGGCCTTGGGGTAGATACAGACCAGCATGCAGCAACCTTGACCAAGGGGCGTCCGGGAGTCCTTCACGGCGCCTTGATGGATGTGTTACAGGATGCCCATGGACAGATTTTAGAAGCCTTCTCGATTTCAGCAGGTCTCGATTATCCAGGAATTGGGCCGGAGCATTCTTATTTCCATGACATCAAGCGGGCAACCTATGTGCCTGTTACAGACCAAGAAGCACTCGAAGCCTTTCAATTGCTTTCGAAAGTAGAAGGAATCATTCCAGCTCTAGAATCGAGCCATGCTATCGCCTATGCGGTGAAGTTGGCCAAGGAAATGGGGCCTGAAAAATCTATGATCGTTTGCTTATCAGGTCGTGGGGACAAAGATGTGGTACAAGTCAAAGACCGCCTAGAACAAGAGAGGGGAGAGTAAGATGGGAAAGACCTTAACAGAGCATTTACAAAAGCTGAAAGACCAGCAGCAAGGGATCTTTGTTCCTTATATCATGGCAGGAGATCATGAAAAAGGCTTGGCAGGTTTGCAGGAAACCATCCAATTTTTGGAGGAGCTTGGTGTCTCAGCTATTGAGGTTGGCATTCCTTTTTCGGATCCGGTGGCAGATGGCCCTGTGATTGAAGAGGCGGGACTACGAAGTTTAGCCCATGGGACGACGACAGAGGAACTGGTGCAAACGATCCAGCGTCTGAAGACAAGTGTTCCTTTGGTCATCATGACCTATTTCAACCCCTTGTTCCAATATGGGCTCGAAAACTTCTTTAGAGCTGTAGAAGGAACAGCGGTCAAGGGAGTGATTATTCCGGATCTTCCTCATGAGCATGCGGATCTGGTAGAGCCTCTCTTAGTGGATAAAGACATCGCTTTGGTGCCGCTAGTGAGCTTAACCACAGGAATCGAGCGCCAGAAGAAATTGATCCATGATGCAGAAGGATTTATCTATGCCGTTGCTGTCAATGGAGTGACGGGGAAAGCTGGTAGCTATCGAGATGACTTGGATCACCACTTGGCCCAATTACACGAAATAGCTTCGATTCCTGTTTTAACAGGTTTTGGAGTTTCCAGCATGGAGGATATTCACCGTTTCAACAAGGTCTCAGATGGCGTTATTGTGGGATCTAAAATCGTTAAGGCTCTCCACCAAGGGGAGACAGACGCCGTCGCTCATTTTATTTCTCAAGCAGTGAAGGGCTAACAGGTCTATTCTATTTGTAATTGGCTTGATTCTCCTAGATCAAGCTCTTTGTCTACTATTTTAAACATTGCCCTCGTTTATCTTTACAAACGAGGGTTTCTCGATACAATAGAGATAGTAATAAGAAAAGAGGAGAAGAGAATGATAAGCCTTGAAGAGATTAATCAAGTCGTCCAGTCAGGCCCTTTTGAACCAAGCTGGGACTCTCTTAGCCATCAAGTCTGTCCAGACTGGTATCGGGATGCTAAATTTGGAATATTTATCCACTGGGGCGTCTACAGTGTACCTGCCTTCGGTTCGGAGTGGTATTCACGAAATATGTATATCCAAGGGAATCCTTGCTATGACTACCATCGAGAGTATTTCGGAGATCAGGCTAGCTTTGGTTACAAGGAGCTCATTCCTCTCTTTACAGCGGATCGATTTGATCCGGCATCTTGGCTGGATCTCTTTCAAAAAGCAGGCGCTCAGTATCTTTTCCCAGTTGCGGAGCACCACGATGGTTTTCAGATGTATGCCTCTACTCTCTCGCCTTATAATAGCTTAGAAATGGGGCCGAGACGAGATGTCTTAGGAGAACTGAGGGTGGAAGCAGAAAAACGTGGTCTACACTTCTGTACGTCGTCTCACCGGGCAGAGCACCAGTTTTTCTTTTCACATGGCAAGGAGTTTGCCAGTGATATTCTGCAAGAAGTTCCAAGAGACAGCCTCTATTGGCCAGCAGAGCCAGAACCGAAGGATCATTTTGATCTCACCTCCAAGCCCTATCCAAGTGAAGAGTTTTTGGAAGACTGGCTCTTGCGAACCTGTGAACTGGTGCGGGATTATCAGCCAGAGCTCCTTTATTTCGATTGGTGGATCCAGCATGAGAGTTTCCGTCCCTACTTAATGTGCTTTTTGGCTTACTATTACAATCTAGCAGCACAAGAGGATCGCGAGGTGGCCGTTTGTTACAAACAGGATGCCCTACCTTTTGGTTCAGGAATCGTCGAGATGGAGCGGGGAGGCTACGGAGAGACGCAAGCCTTTCCGTGGCAAATGGATACTGCGATTGCCCGTAATTCTTGGTGCTATACCCTGGATCTAGCCTACAAGACCAGCAAGGAATTGTTGCAAAATTTAGTTGATGTTGTGGCAAAAAATGGGAATCTTCTGCTCAATATTGGACCCAAGGCAGATGGTACCATCCCTGAGCAAGATCAAGACATCCTTACAGAGATCGGGGACTGGCTGGCGGTAAACGGAGAAGCCATTTATCAGAGCCGGCCTTGGCGGGTGTCATCGGACGGACCGACCGAGGCCCAGGAAGGTTCCTTCTCAGATGGACAAGCACCACTCTATACCAGCCAAGATTTCCGCTATACCATGCGTGATGGCTTTCTTTATGCCATCCAGCTGGAACCAAGTGGAAGGACAGAAGAGCTGACCTTGCCATCTCTCGCCTATGATCTCAAGCAACCGAGAATTCTTCATGCGCGCATTCAAAAGGTGGAGCTCCTTGGAGAAAGCCAGCCCCTTTCTTGGAGCCAAGATGAGACAGGGCTCCATCTTCAGTTACCAGCTTGTAGCAAAAAACAACCGCGTGTTTTGCGCCTCAGCTTTTAGTTTTCTTGAAGCTTTCTATAAGGAATCGTTTAGGTTTCTCTTGTATACTGTACTCATCCAATAAGAAATGAGGTACAGAAAATGAAAATCTCAGTCAATTATCCAAAACGCTTTAAGAAATTGCCACAACAAGGTTCTTGTTACGGCGAATAAACACTTCTCTTCATTTTTCATAAGAAACTCCTAAAGAAGGCTCTACCCGAAAGGGTAGAGTTTTTATGTACCAGAGACCTTGTGATTCGTGGTATAATAGGCCTATGGAAAAAAAGAATAAATTACTACTCATCGACGGGTCTTCCGTCGCTTTTCGTGCCTTTTTCGCACTCTATCATCAAATTGATCGCTTCAAAAATGCCAATGGTTTGCATACCAATGCGGTCTATGGCTTTAACCTCATGTTGAGCCATCTATTGGAGCGCATCCAACCAACCCATGTCCTCGTTGCTTTTGATGCAGGAAAGACGACCTTCCGGACAGAGATGTATGCCGACTACAAAGGGGGCCGTGCAAAAACTCCAGATGAGTTCCGTGAGCAGTTTCCTTTCATTCGTGAGCAACTGGATCATTTGGGAATCCGCCATTATGAGCTGGCCCAGTATGAAGCGGATGATATTATTGGGACGCTAGATAAGATGGCAGAAACTAGCTCGGTGCCATTTGATGTGACCATTGTCTCTGGGGACAAGGATTTGATCCAGCTGACAGATGACAATACGGTGGTTGAAATCTCTAAAAAAGGGGTAGCGGAGTTTGAGGAATTCACTCCATCCTACCTCAAAGAAAAGATGGGGCTGACACCCGAGCAATTTATCGACCTCAAGGCCTTGATGGGAGATAAGTCGGATAATATCCCAGGTGTCACAAAGATCGGAGAAAAGACCGGGATCAAACTACTCCTAGAATACGGCTCTCTCGATGGCATTTACGAGCATATCGACGAGATGAAGGCTTCTAAGATGAAGGAAAACCTCATCAACGACAAGGAGCAGGCCTATCTGTCTAAGACCCTTGCGACCATCGATACCAATGCGCCCATTGAAATTGGACTTGACGATATCACCTATACGGGCCCTCATCTAGAAAATCTCGCCAAGTTTTATGAGGAGATGGGCTTTAAGCAACTCCGTCAAGCCTTGGATCTCAGTGGAGAAGAAGCGGCTCCTTTAGCTATTGACTATACAGAAGTCGAGCAAGTCACTTCAGATATGCTCACGGAAGATAGTTTCTTCCATTTTGAGATTTTTGGGGACAATTACCATACGGAACCCATCATCGGTTTCGCATGGGGGACCAAAGGTCAGCTCTACGCGAGTACAGATACTGGTCTTTTACAAACACCGATTTTCAAAGAATTTCTCGAAAAAACGCTCCTCAAGGTCTATGACTTCAAGCGGGCCAAGGTCTTGCTCAGCCACTTGGGCATTTCCCTTCAAAATCCCGCGTTTGACAGTCGATTGGCCAAGTATCTCTTGTCGACCGTAGAGGACAATGAAATTTCAACCATTGCGAGTCTCTATAGTCAGATTGCGCTGCCGCTGGACGAAGTCGTTTATGGCAAGGGAGTCAAAAAAGCTATCCCAGAGAAGGCGGTCCTATTAGAGCATTTGGCACGGAAAGTCGCTGTTCTACTGGATACCGAAGAGCCCATGGTGGAACAGTTGCAAGCCCATGACCAGCTAGATTTGCTCTATGATATGGAGCAACCACTAGCAGCTGTTTTGGCCAAGATGGAAATCGCAGGGATTAAGGTAGAACGCCAGACCCTAGAAGACATGCAGGCGGAAAACGAAGCAGTCTTGGAACGCTTGACCCAAGAAATCTACGAGCTAGCAGGCGAAGAGTTTAACATCAATTCTCCAAAACAATTGGGTGTCATCCTCTTTGAAAAATTGGAACTCCCTCTTGAATATACGAAGAAGACCAAAACCGGCTATTCAACAGCCGTTGATGTCTTGGAACGCCTGGCTCCAATTGCACCGATTGTGTCTAAGATTCTTGAATACCGCCAAATTGCTAAGATCCAGTCGACCTATGTCATCGGTCTTCAAGATTGGATTTTGGAAGATGGGAAGATCCATACCCGCTATGTACAGGATTTGACGCAGACAGGCCGTTTGTCTAGCGTGGATCCCAATTTGCAAAATATCCCTGTCCGATTGGAACAAGGTCGCCTTATTCGTAAGGCCTTTGTCCCAGAAGAGGAAAACAGTGTCTTGCTGAGTTCAGACTATTCACAGATCGAATTGCGCGTCTTGGCCCATATTTCGGGAGATGAGCATTTGATTGATGCCTTTAAACATGGGGCAGATATCCATACATCGACTGCTATGCGCGTTTTCAATATTGAAAAACCAGAAGACGTGACGCCGAACGACCGTCGCAATGCAAAAGCAGTAAACTTCGGTGTGGTTTATGGAATTTCCGACTTTGGACTGTCTAACAACCTAGGGATCAGTCGAAAAGAAGCCAAGGCCTACATTGAGACCTACTTCGAACGCTACCCTGGCATCAAGGACTATATGGAGAGAGTGGTACGGGAAGCGCGTGATAAAGGCTATGTGGAGACTCTCTTCAAGCGCCGTCGGGAGATTCCAGATATCAATTCTCGCAACTTCAATGTTCGAGGGTTTGCGGAGCGGACAGCTATCAACTCACCAATCCAAGGATCGGCAGCAGACATCTTGAAAATTGCCATGATCCACTTGGACCAAGCGCTAGAAAGAGGAGCATACAAGACCAAGATGCTCCTTCAGGTCCACGATGAAATCGTTCTGCAAGTACCAAGTGATGAACTGGCAGCGATCAAAGAACTCGTCAAAGAGACCATGGAATCCGCTATTGAGCTTGCAGTACCACTGGAAGCCGATGAAAATGAAGGCAAAACATGGTATGAAGCCAAATAAAATGGCAGTCGTACAAGCACGTCCAGTATCATATAAATTCTTAAGACAAGAAACACAAAAAGGAGATTCTTATGGCTTATTCATTTCGCAATCCTAGTGATGGCATTATCAAACATTACCTAGAAACGAGCAAGATCATCGCTGTAGTTGGATTATCTGATCGTGAAGACACAACCAGTCATCGTGTCAGCAAGGAGATGCAAGAGCGGGGCTATCGGATTATTCCTGTCAACCCCCGCGCAGCTGGAGGGCAAATCCTTGGAGAAACGGTGTATGCTAGCTTGCAGGAGATTCCTTTCCCAGTAGATATCGTCGATGTATACCGTCGCAGTGAGTTTTTACCAGATGTGGCACGTGATTTTATTGAGACGGATGCGAAAATTTTCTGGGCACAATTGGAGCTGGAAAATCAAGAAGCAGAAGAAATCCTTCGTGGAGCTGGACGAGAAGATATCGTCATGAACCGCTGTATCAAACGGGAACACACCCGACTGATCTTAGGGGACTCCCTATACGGTTTATAAATGATAAACAATTGAATAGAAGAAAACCCCAGCAAGCTGGGGTTTTCTTCTTACTCTTATTCAGTTTCATGGCTTGGATGGCCTGTAAAATGGCGCGGCCCTTGTTTGATCTGCTTGATTTGATCGTAAAAGGCAATTTGGCAGTTGATAAAGTAAGGCATGGTATAAAAGCCGATGACATCGCGCGTGAAGTAATTCAAGAAGTACCAACCAATCAAGGTTAGGTCGAGCACCAAGCGATTGCTGCGAAAGCCTTTCATGGTTTCACGACTTTGGCGAAGCACTCCAAAGGCTCCCTTGTAGTCGCCGTCTCGTAATTGCTCATAGAGGATCAATTCGACCAAGCTGAGACTGTAGTATTGTGGCAGGTAAAAGAGGAGGCCGATCAGGCCGAGTGCGACACCAGCAGTCATCAGAGGCATTTGTTGCATGAGAGATTGAAATTCAGGACTGGAAGCACTCAAAGTGCTAGGGTTGCTCACCTTGTCGTAAATCGCTAAAAATCGAATGCTGGCGTAGGTGCTGATGAGACTCCCCACATAGAGGATGAGTCCCCATAAAAAGAGGACGGCTTGCTTCAAGATCAAGGTGGCAAATACAGAGGTAAAGCGATCTTGTTTAAAGATATCTAAGACACGTGTTCGGTGTTCGATCTTGGGATTAATCGTATCTAAATAGCTAAAAGTCGCACCGAACACTAAAATGGAGATGACAAAGGAGACGACAGAAGGAAAGAGTTGCCGCTGGATCATGTAGATACTTGCTTGCTGCAAGGTCATATCCGGTAGTAGATCGACCAGATCTTGCCCACTTAAGAGGAAGTTAGCAAGAATGGTCAACAGGACCGGAAGAGCAAAAAGGATAGCTAAGCCCGGATGCTGGACTTGCATGGTACGTGCCCGGAGGCGAATCAATTTAAGGTTCATAGATGACACTCTCTTCATAGTAGTACTTTTTATTATAACATAAGTCCGTGACAGAGCCGGTAAAATTTGGTACAATCTACAGGTGCTCACAGGAAAACTGTGACAGGAATAAGAAGGCTGGGACTGTTTTTCCCAGTACGGAGGTAACCATGACAGATTCACCGATTCAATATCGATTAATCAAAAAAGAAAAGCATACAGGTGCTCGTCTGGGAGAAATTATCACCCCTCACGGGACCTTCCCAACCCCAATGTTTATGCCCGTAGGGACTCAGGCAACCGTCAAGACCCAATCGCCAGAAGAACTCAAGGAGATGGGTTCCGGAATTATCTTGGCCAACACCTATCATCTTTGGCTTCGTCCGGGGGATGATCTAGTCGCAAAAGCAGGAGGATTGCATCAGTTCATGAACTGGGATCAGCCAATTTTGACAGATAGTGGAGGTTTCCAAGTCTATTCACTAGCGGATAGCCGCAATATCACCGAAGAAGGGGTGACCTTTAAAAACCACCTCAACGGCTCGAAGATGTTCCTTTCTCCAGAAAAGGCTATTTCCATCCAAAACAATCTAGGCAGTGACATCATGATGTCCTTTGACGAATGTCCTCAGTTCTATCAGCCTTATGATTATGTGAAAAAATCAATCGAACGGACCAGCCGTTGGGCAGAACGTGGGCTAAAAGCTCACCGTCGCCCTCATGATCAAGGTCTGTTCGGGATTGTCCAAGGGGCTGGTTTTGAAGACTTGCGCCGTCAGTCCGCCCAGGATCTTGTCAGCATGGACTTTCCAGGTTATTCTATTGGTGGGTTAGCTGTTGGTGAAAGCCATGAAGAGATGAATGCAGTACTTGATTTCACAACTCCGCTCTTACCAGAGAACAAGCCGCGTTATCTCATGGGAGTAGGAGCTCCAGACAGTCTGATCGATGGGGTGATTCGTGGTGTGGATATGTTTGACTGTGTCTTGCCGACGCGGATCGCTCGAAATGGTACCTGTATGACTAGTCAAGGACGCCTGGTAGTGAAAAATGCTCAATTTGCAGAAGATTTTACACCGCTGGATCCTGAATGTGATTGCTACACTTGTAAGAATTACACCCGAGCTTATCTTCGCCACCTCCTAAAGGCAGATGAGACCTTCGGCATTCGCTTGACAAGCTATCATAACCTCTATTTCTTGATCAACCTTATGAAGCAGGTCCGTCAAGCCATCATGGATGACAATCTCTTAGAATTCCGGGAGCATTTCGTCGAAAAATATGGATATAACAAATCAGGACGGAATTTCTAGGATGGATCGCGAAAGACTATTAGACTCCTTGGTAAAAAAGATCCAGGCAAAAGAATGGCAGACCATTGGGATCTATGGTCATGGTGGTTCAGGAAAAACAACCTTTGCAAAAGCACTCTGTGAGCGATTGGACCTCATGAAAGTTAATCTTTTAGAGACAGATCCCTATGTTATTGGAAGTCCAAGAGGATTGGTTGTACCAAAAGACTCCCCAGGTCAAAAAGTGACCGCATGTCTGTCGAGTGCCCACGAATTAGCTAGTCTAGAACGAGATATTCAAGCCCTTCAAGCGGGAATGGATATACGAACGATTGATCAGCCATGGTCTCCAAGCCACATATTATCTGGCAACAAGCCCATTCTCATCGTAGAAGGGATGTCAGTAGCTTTTTTACCCAAGTCTTTGTTTGATCAAACCATTTGTTTTTACACAGATGATCATACGGAACTAGAAAGACGATTAAGTAGAGACGTTGCCCAACGAAATCGAGAAATGGACTTCATCTATCGAACTCACCAGATCAGGCGAGAACAATACCATCAGTACTACCAACCTATGGAAGGTGAAGCAGATATCCTGGTCAATACATCACAAGATCAATTTTGTATTGAAAAAGAATAGAAAGTTCTACGAAAAAGTAGAACTTTTTTGATTAAATTTCATAGAGCATCGATATTGTTGTAAGCAAATTTGTTATTGGGTATAATGTATTCAGGAAGGACGATAACTATGGTAGAAGATCTTCGAAAATTTGCAACTCTTGTGAAAAAATATAGAAAACAAAAAGGAATGACCAAAGAAGAGTTGTGTCAGGATGAGAGCGAGTTGACTGTACGTCAATTAACTCGAATAGAGTCAGGCTTGTCGAGACCAACATTAACTAAGATAAATTTTTTAGCTGAACGACTAGACATGAATTTATTTTCATTGATGCCAGACTATACAGAATTACCAAAAGAATATTTAGACTTAAAATACCAATTATTAAGAAATACGACGTATTCGGATAAAAGAAAGATTTATGAAGAGGAAAAACGTTTCGAAATCATATATGAGAATTATTATGAAGATTTGCCTGAAGAGGAGCAATTGATTGTTGATATCTTAACCACTATATCCGATGTTAATGAAAGTGAATTGATTGAACTTGGGAATCATTTATTGGAGGATTATCTTGATCAACTAAAAAAGAAGAATACATATACCTTAAATGATCTATTGCTGATTAAATTACTTTTAATAGTAATGATACACGATGATGACATATACTGTAATCCAGGATGGCAATTGTTACCGCAAATTGTACAAAGGTTATTGGTAGATGATGGTGAATTATTGATCTATCAGCAATTTGTATTGAGAGATACACTTTTTCTAGCTTTAGGGTTGTTTTTTAGATTAGGTGATTATAAAAAAGTTAGAGAAATATTAGACAGGTTAATCCAAATTATGGAACGAACTCAAGACTATCAGAAAAAATCTTTGATAGATATGTTCGAATGGAAATATTATCTTAGTTTTAAGAATGATAAGAAAGAGGCTAAAAAGTATTACGAATCAGCTATACACTTTGCAGAAATGATTAAAGAAGATATGCTATTAAAAAAACTAAAACAGGAATGGCAACAGGATATCAAATAATTAGCAGGACATTTTTGTCCTGTTAAACTATATATCAAAAACCTATAATAAGTGTATTAAGAAAGTAGGTGAAAAAATGGCTAATCAAACTAAAAAGATCATATCTCTAATAGCAACAGTTCTATCTATTGGGATTGTATCGTATGCATTACAAAAAAACGCCGTTGCTGAATCAACAGGAATTGATCAAAAGGAAAATCAAACAATACAAATTTATAAAAAACTCTTGAGTGGTAAATCAGAAAAAGAAATAAATGATTATTTTGGTAATTTACCTGATAGTAAAGTAATTGTCGCTGATGAATCCGGTGGATTTACAACGAGTTCCACAAATGATTATAGTAATCCAGTTGAAACTATTGATGAGAGAGGGAATAAAGAGTTAAAGTCATTTCAAGATACAAGCACTGCATCAACAATTGGTGAAATAAAAGCAGCCTTGAAAATCAATAAATAAAAAGTGAAAAGATCAAAGATGTAATCATCGTATCTCTTTACGTTAAAAAGTTCTACGAAAAAGTAGAACTTTTTTCTATATAATAGCAACTTTTTTAGCACTCAATTTCTTTCGAAAACACTTTCATCAAAAAAACGAAAAAAATCTTCTCAAATCCCTTGCATTGGGCCTTTGTTTGTGTTAAACTACTATGGTGCTGTGAAAAACAGCTATTAGCTTTGATGCAAGAGGTTGCGACACGCTCGGTTGCATTGCCACGCAACGCGCGTCGGTTTTCTTGTGGAGCTAGCCTATTATCTTAAATAGACGAAAAGGAGAAAAAGATGGCAAACAAAAAAATCCGCATCCGTTTGAAAGCGTACGAACACCGTACACTCGACACAGCGGCTGCAAAAATCGTAGAATCAGCTACTCGTACAGGTGCACAAGTTGCGGGTCCAATCCCACTTCCAACTGAGCGTAGCCTCTACACAATCATTCGTGCGACTCACAAATACAAAGATTCTCGCGAACAATTCGAAATGCGTACACACAAACGTTTGATCGACATCATCAACCCAACTCAAAAAACAGTTGACGCTTTGATGAAATTGGATCTTCCAAGTGGTGTAAACGTAGAAATCAAACTTTAATTTAAAGCTTGATCCAGAGCATAAAAAACGCTCGTTAAAAACTTTTTGAATAAAAAACTATAGAAAAGGAACTATTTTCTCATGACAAAAGGAATCTTAGGGAAAAAAGTGGGAATGACTCAAATCTTCACTGAAGCTGGC
This sequence comes from Streptococcus sp. LPB0220, assembly GCF_008727815.1. Lineage (NCBI taxonomy): Bacteria > Bacillati > Bacillota > Bacilli > Lactobacillales > Streptococcaceae > Streptococcus > Streptococcus sp. LPB0220. The sequence goes on from NZ_CP044230.1 coordinate 148,758, forward strand.
GAATTGATCCCTGTAACAGTTATCGAAGCAACTCCAAACGTTGTTCTTCAAGTTAAAACTGTTGAAACAGATGGTTACAACGCTATCCAAGTTGGTTTCGATGACAAACGCGAAGTATTGAGCAACAAACCTGCTAAAGGACATGTAGCAAAAGCTAACACGGCTCCTAAGCGCTTCATTCGTGAATTCAAAAACGTTGAAGGCTTGGAAGTTGGTGCTGAAATCACAGTTGACACTTTCGAAGCTGGAGACATTGTTGATGTAACTGGTACTTCTAAAGGTAAAGGTTTCCAAGGTGTTATCAAACGCCACGGACAATCACGTGGACCAATGGCTCACGGTTCTCGTTACCACCGTCGTCCAGGTTCTATGGGACCTGTTGCACCTAACCGCGTATTCAAAGGTAAAAACCTTGCAGGACGTATGGGTGGCGATCGTGTAACAATTCAAAACCTTGAAGTTGTACAAGTTGTTCCAGAAAAGAACGTTATCCTTATCAAAGGTAACGTACCAGGTGCTAAGAAATCTCTTATCACTATCAAGTCAGCAGTTAAAGCTGGTAAATAATAAGGAAAGGGGAATACAGTCAAAATGGCAAATGTAACATTATTCGACCAAACTGGTAAACAAGCGGGCGAAGTTGTTCTTAACGATGCGATCTTTGGTATCGAACCAAACCAAGCAGTTGTATTTGATGTGATCATCAGCCAACGTGCTAGCCTTCGTCAAGGAACTCACGCAGTTAAAAACCGTTCAGCCGTTTCAGGTGGCGGACGCAAACCATGGCGTCAAAAAGGAACTGGACGTGCTCGTCAAGGTTCTATCCGCTCTCCACAATGGCGTGGTGGTGGAATTGTCTTCGGACCAACTCCACGTAGCTATGCGTACAAACTTCCTCAAAAAGTTCGTCGCCTTGCACTTAAATCTGTTTACTCAGAAAAAGTTGCTGAAAACAAATTTGTAGCCGTTGATTCTCTTGAATTTACAGCTCCAAAAACTGCTGAATTTGCAAAAGTTCTTGCAGCTTTGAGCATCGATTCTAAAGTCCTTGTTATTCTTGAAGAAGGAAACGAATTCGCAGCTCTTTCAGCTCGTAACCTTCCAAACGTGAAAGTTGCGACTGCTACAACTGCAAGTGTTCTTGACATCGCAAATAGTGACAAACTTCTTGTTACTCAAGCAGCTATCTCTAAAATCGAGGAGGTTCTTGCATAATGAATTTGTATGATGTTATCAAAAAACCTGTTATCACTGAAAAGTCAATGGCTCAACTTGAGGCAGGCAAATATGTATTCGAAGTTGACACTCGCGCTCACAAACTTTTGATCAAACAAGCTGTTGAAGCTGCGTTTGAAGGTGTAAAAGTTGCGAATGTGAACACTGTAAACGTAAAACCTAAAGCAAAACGCGTTGGACGTTACACTGGTTTTACTTCAAAAACTAAAAAAGCTATCATCACGCTTGCAGCTGATTCTAAAGCAATCGAGTTGTTTGCTACTGAAGCTGAATAATCTAAGGAGGAAATATCGTGGGAATTCGTGTTTATAAACCAACAACAAACGGTCGCCGTAATATGACTTCTTTGGATTTCGCTGAAATCACAACAAACACACCTGAGAAAACTTTGCTTGTTTCTCTTAAAAACAAAGCAGGTCGTAACAACAACGGTCGTATCACTGTTCGTCACCAAGGTGGTGGACACAAACGTCATTACCGTTTGATCGATTTCAAACGTAACAAAGATGGAGTTGAAGCAGTCGTTAAAACGATCGAATACGATCCAAACCGCTCAGCTAACATCGCGCTTGTACACTACACTGACGGTGTGAAAGCTTACATCATCGCCCCTAAAGGTCTTGAAGTAGGTCAACGCATCGTATCAGGACCAGAAGCAGATATCAAAGTCGGAAACGCTCTTCCACTTGCTAACATCCCAGTTGGTACTTTGATCCACAACATCGAATTGAAACCTGGTAAAGGTGGAGAATTGGTACGTGCTGCTGGAGCTTCTGCTCAAGTATTGGGTTCTGAAGGTAAATATGTACTTGTTCGTCTTCAATCAGGCGAAGTTCGTATGATTCTTGGAACTTGCCGTGCTACAGTTGGTGTTGTTGGAAACGAACAACATGGACTTGTCAACCTTGGTAAAGCGGGACGTAACCGCTGGAAAGGTGTTCGCCCTACAGTTCGTGGTTCTGTAATGAACCCGAATGATCACCCACACGGTGGTGGTGAAGGTAAAGCACCAGTTGGACGTAAAGCGCCATCTACTCCTTGGGGTAAACCTGCGCTTGGTCTTAAAACTCGTAACAAGAAAGCGAAATCTGACAAACTTATCGTTCGTCGTCGCAACCAAAAATAATCATAAGCAACTAGCTTACACTTTCCGCCAGCTCGGTAGCGCTGCATAGCAGCGCAAGCCGCTGTGGTACTAAATTTTAAAGGAGAAAATTACAAAATGGGACGTAGTCTTAAAAAAGGACCTTTCGTCGATGAGCATTTGATGAAAAAAGTTGAAGCTCAAGCAAACGACGAAAAGAAAAAAGTAATTAAAACTTGGTCACGTCGTTCAACGATCTTCCCAAGTTTCATCGGATACACTATCGCAGTTTATGATGGACGTAAACATGTACCTGTTTACATCCAAGAAGACATGGTAGGTCACAAGCTTGGTGAATTTGCACCAACTCGTACTTACAAAGGTCACGCGGCAGACGACAAGAAGACACGTAGAAAATAAGGAGAACATAAATGGCAGAAATTACTTCAGCTAAAGCAATGGCTCGTACAGTGCGTGTTTCACCTCGTAAATCACGTCTTGTTCTTGACAACATCCGTGGTAAAAGCGTAGCCGATGCCATCGCTATTTTGACATTCACACCAAACAAAGCTGCAGGGATCATCCTTAAAGTGTTGAACTCAGCAGTAGCAAACGCTGAAAACAACTTTGGTTTGGAAAAAGCTAACTTGGTAGTATCTGAAGCATTCGCAAACGAAGGACCAACAATGAAACGTTTCCGTCCACGTGCGAAAGGTTCAGCTTCACCAATCAACAAACGTACAGCTCACATCACAGTAGCTGTTGCAGAAAAATAAGGAGGTAAACTCGTGGGTCAAAAAGTACATCCAATTGGTATGCGTGTTGGTATCATCCGTGATTGGGATGCCAAATGGTATGCTGAAAAAGAATACGCGGATTACCTTCATGAAGATCTTGCAATCCGTAAATTCATTCAAAAAGAATTGGCTGACGCAGCCGTTTCAACTATTGAAATCGAACGCGCAGTAAACAAAGTTAACGTTTCTCTTCACACTGCAAAACCAGGTATGGTTATCGGTAAAGGTGGAGCAAACGTTGATGCACTTCGTGCAGCTCTTAACAAATTGACTGGTAAACAAGTACACATCAACATCATTGAGATCAAACGTCCTGACTTGGATGCTCACCTTGTTGGTGAAGGAATCGCTCGTCAATTGGAACAACGTGTTGCTTTCCGTCGTGCACAAAAACAAGCGATCCAACGTGCTATGCGTGCTGGAGCTAAAGGAATCAAAACTCAAGTATCAGGTCGTTTGAACGGTGCAGATATTGCCCGTGCAGAAGGATACTCTGAAGGAACTGTTCCACTCCACACACTTCGCGCTGATATCGATTACGCTTGGGAAGAAGCAGACACTACTTACGGTAAACTTGGTGTTAAAGTATGGATCTACCGTGGTGAAGTTCTTCCAGCTCGTAAAGACGCTAAAGGAGGTAAATAACCAATGTTAGTACCTAAACGTGTAAAACACCGTCGCGAATTCCGTGGTAAAATGCGCGGTGAAGCAAAAGGTGGAAAAGAAGTAGCATTCGGTGAATACGGTCTTCAAGCTACAACCAGCCACTGGATCACAAACCGTCAAATCGAAGCTGCTCGTATCGCCATGACTCGTTACATGAAACGTGGTGGTAAAGTTTGGATTAAGATTTTCCCACACAAATCATACACCGCTAAAGCTATCGGGGTACGTATGGGATCTGGTAAAGGGGCTCCTGAAGGTTGGGTAGCACCAGTTAAACGTGGTAAAGTGATGTTCGAAATCGCTGGTGTATCTGAAGAGATCGCACGCGAAGCGCTTCGTCTTGCTAGCCACAAATTGCCAGTTAAAACTAAATTTGTGAAACGTGAAGCAGAATAAGGAGAGGTCATGAAACTTACAGAAGTAAAAGAATTTGTTAAAGAACTTCGTGGTCTTTCTCAAGAAGAACTCGCGAAGCGTGAAAATGAATTGAAGAAAGAATTGTTTGAACTTCGTTTCCAAGCAGCCGCTGGTCAATTGGAACAAACTGGACGTTTGAAAGAAGTGAAAAAACAAATCGCTAGCATCAAAACTGTTCAATCAGAAGCTAAATAATAGACTAGGGAAGGAGAATTTCAATGGAACGCAATAATCGTAAAGTTCTTGTTGGACGCGTTGTGTCTGACAAAATGGACAAAACAATCACAGTTGTAGTTGAAACTAAACGTAACCACCCAGTCTATGGTAAACGTATCAACTATTCTAAAAAATACAAAGCTCATGATGAAAACAATGTTGCTAAAGAAGGCGATATCGTTCGTATCATGGAAACTCGTCCGCTTTCAGCTACAAAACGCTTCCGTCTTGTAGAAGTCGTTGAAAAAGCGGTCATCATCTAATCATACCTGAAAGGAGAAAACGTAAATGATTCAAACAGAAACTCGTTTGAAAGTCGCTGACAACAGTGGCGCACGCGAAATCTTGACAATCAAAGTTCTTGGTGGTTCAAAACGTAAATTCGCGAGCATCGGTGATGTAATCGTTGCATCTGTAAAACAAGCTACTCCTGGTGGTGCGGTTAAGAAAGGTGACGTTGTAAAAGCTGTTATCGTTCGTACTAAATCAGGTGCTCGTCGTAAAGATGGTTCGTACATCAAGTTCGACGAAAATGCAGCAGTGATCATCCGTGACGACAAAACTCCTCGCGGAACTCGTATCTTTGGCCCAGTTGCACGTGAATTGCGTGACGGTGGATTCATGAAGATCGTATCACTTGCTCCAGAAGTACTTTAATCAATCAAAAACAAACACAGTCCCCTGGCTCAGCCAGGGTGCCCATCGGGCGTAAGAATAAAAGGAGAATAAAATGTTTGTAAAAAAAGGCGACAAAGTTCGCGTTATCGCTGGTAAAGACAAAGGCGTAGAAGCTGTTGTTCTTACTGCTCTTCCAAAAGTAAATAAAGTTGTTGTAGAAGGTGTAAACATCATCAAGAAACACCAACGTCCAAATAACGAAAACCCTCAAGGTGCAATCGTTGAAAAAGAAGCTCCAATCCATGCTTCTAACGTTCAAGTTTTGGACAAAAACGGTGTTGCTGGACGTGTTGGCTACAAATTTGTAGACGGCAAAAAAGTTCGCTACAACAAAAAATCAGGCGAAGTGCTTGACTAATCACGAAGGAAAGGAGAAGTATAATGGCTAATCGTTTAAAAGAAAAATACCTTAATGAAGTAGTACCATCATTGACTGAACAGTTCAACTATTCATCAGTTATGGCTGTGCCAAAAGTTGATAAAATCGTTTTGAACATGGGTGTTGGTGATGCAGTATCAAATGCTAAAAACCTTGAAAAAGCTGCTGAAGAGCTTGCTTTGATCTCAGGTCAAAAACCATTGATCACTAAGGCTAAAAAATCAATCGCCGGCTTCCGTCTTCGTGAAGGTGTTGCGATCGGTGCAAAAGTTACCCTTCGTGGTGAACGTATGTACGAATTCTTAGATAAATTGGTAACAGTTTCACTTCCACGTGTACGTGACTTCCATGGTGTTCCAACAAAATCATTTGATGGACGCGGAAACTACACACTTGGTGTGAAAGAACAATTGATCTTCCCAGAAATCAACTTTGATGATGTTGATAAAACTCGTGGTTTGGATATCGTAATCGTAACTACAGCGAACACAGACGAAGAATCACGTGCATTGCTTACTGGCCTCGGTATGCCGTTTGCAAAATAATATAGGAGGTAAAACTAATGGCTAAAAAATCAATGATTGCTAAGAACAAACGCCCAGCGAAGTTCTCTACTCAAGCATACACTCGCTGTGAACGTTGTGGACGTCCACACTCAGTTTACCGCAAGTTTAAACTTTGCCGTGTTTGCTTCCGTGAATTGGCATACAAAGGTCAAATCCCAGGTGTCACAAAAGCATCTTGGTAATTCTATGATACAAAGAGCGTAACAACCCCAGCAAAAATAGGAGATTTGGTGCAGGAGCGATGCTCCAAGACAAATCTATCTTTTTTGCCCAGGTTGTAGCTCGTGTTCAAATGAGATTATCTTGTTTGAATGTATCAAAACTTTCTGAGCCTAGCTCAATCATTAACTAGCAAGTGCAACTTGCAAACTACTAGTAAGAGGAGAAATTATAATGGTTATGACTGACCCAATCGCAGACTTCCTTACACGTATTCGTAACGCTAACCAAGCAAAACACGAAGTACTTGAAGTACCTGCATCAAACATCAAAAAAGGGATTGCTGAAATCCTTAAACGCGAAGGTTTTGTAAAAAACGTTGAATTCATCGAAGATGACAAACAAGGCATCATCCGTGTATTCTTGAAATACGGACAAAACGGTGAAAAAGTTATCACAAACTTGAAACGTGTATCTAAACCAGGTTTGCGTGTTTACAAAAAACGTGAAGATCTTCCAAAAGTTCTTAACGGACTTGGAATTGCTATCCTTTCAACTTCTGAAGGTTTGCTTACTGATAAAGAGGCACGCCAAAAGAACGTTGGTGGAGAAGTTATCGCTTACGTTTGGTAATATTTAGCTCCCAATTTCGTTGTGACTCTTCGTTATTGTCTCTTGCCTAACCCAAAGTTATGTCTGCGAGACGATGCCTTGATTCACTTAGAAATTGAGACCTAAACATTAACTTTTAAATCAAAAAAGATTTAAACCCCGTGAAAACTGGCCCGCAAAGGCCTGACAATTTAACAGGAGAATAGAAAACATGTCACGTATTGGTAATAAAGTTATCGTGTTGCCTGCTGGTGTTGAAATCACTAACAATGACAACGTTGTAACTGTAAAAGGACCTAAAGGAGAACTTACTCGTACGTTCTCAAAAGATATTGAAATCCGTGTGGAAGGTACTGAAGTAACTCTTCACCGTCCAAACGATTCAAAAGAAATGAAAACAATCCACGGAACAACTCGTGCCCTTTTGAACAACATGGTTACTGGTGTATCAGAAGGATTCAAGAAAGAACTTGAAATGCGCGGGGTTGGATACCGTGCACAACTTCAAGGATCAAAACTTGTTTTGGCTGTTGGTAAATCACACCCAGATGAAGTTGAAGCTCCAGAAGGAATTACTTTTGAACTTCCAAACCCAACAACAATCGTTGTTAGCGGAATTTCAAAAGAAGTAGTTGGTCAAACAGCTGCTTATGTACGTAGCCTTCGTTCACCTGAACCATACAAAGGTAAAGGGATCCGTTATGTTGGTGAATACGTTCGCCGCAAAGAAGGTAAAACAGGTAAATAATGTAGTTTGGTTGTTTTTCAACCAACCTTCATCTTACCAACTCAGTGCTTAGCACATGATTTTAAAATTAAGAGGTGAAAATTGTGATTTCGAAACCAGATAAAAACAAAATCCGTCAAAAACGCCACCGTCGCGTTCGCGGAAAACTCTCTGGAACTGCTGATCGCCCACGTTTGAACGTATTCCGTTCTAATACAGGCATCTACGCTCAAGTGATTGATGACGTAGCGGGTGTAACGCTCGCAAGCGCTTCAACTCTTGACAAAGAAGTTTCAAAAGGAACTAAAACTGAACAAGCCGTTGTTGTCGGCAAACTTGTTGCTGAACGTGCAGTTGCTAAAGGTATTTCTGAAGTGGTGTTCGACCGCGGTGGATATCTATATCACGGACGTGTTAAAGCTTTGGCTGATGCAGCTCGTGAAAACGGATTGAAATTCTAATAGGAGGACACTAGAAAATGGCATTTAAAGATAATGCAGTTGAACTTGAAGAACGCGTAGTTGCCATCAACCGTGTAACAAAAGTTGTTAAAGGTGGACGTCGTCTTCGTTTTGCAGCTCTTGTAGTTGTTGGTGACCGTAATGGCCGTGTTGGATTTGGTACTGGTAAAGCTCAAGAAGTTCCAGAAGCAATCCGTAAGGCTGTTGAAGATGCTAAGAAAAACTTGATCGAAGTTCCTATGGTTGGAACAACAATTCCACACGAAGTAACATCAGTATTTGGTGGAGCTCGTGTATTGTTGAAACCAGCTATCGAAGGGGCTGGGGTTGCTGCAGGTGGAGCAGTTCGTGCCGTTGTCGAATTGGCAGGTATTGCAGATGTTACATCTAAATCACTTGGATCAAACACTCCAATCAACATCGTTCGTGCAACTGTTAACGGTTTGGCACAATTGAAACGCGCTGATGAAGTTGCTGCCCTTCGTGGTATTTCAGTTTCTGACTTGGCTTAAGAAAGGAGATTCAAATGGCTCAAATTAAAATTACTTTGACTAAGTCTCCAATCGGACGCATCCCGTCACAACGTAAAACTGTTGTAGCACTTGGACTTGGCAAATTGAACAGCTCTGTTATTAAAGAAGATAACCCAGCAGTACGTGGTATGATCACTGCTGTATCTCACTTGGTAACAGTTGAAGAAGTAAAATAATCTATTTAAAAATAGAAACAAAGTTTTCAGGGGTATGAGAGGTTCTCATCCCCTAAAACTAAATATAAGTATAGGCGAGTTTGTAGTTAGGACACCTTTTCCTGATTACATGCGTTAGCAATTTACAAAAGAGGAGAAAATTAATAATGAAACTTCATGAATTACAACCTGCTACAGGTTCACGTAAAGTCCGCAACCGTGTTGGTCGTGGTACTTCATCTGGTAATGGTAAAACTTCTGGCCGTGGTCAAAAAGGTCAAAAAGCTCGTAGCGGTGGCGGTGTACGTCTTGGTTTTGAAGGTGGACAAACTCCATTGTTCCGTCGTCTTCCAAAACGTGGATTTACAAACATCAACGCTAAAGAATATGCTATTGTGAACCTTGATCAATTGAACGCCTTTGAAGATGGTGCTGAAGTAACTCCAGTAGTACTTGTAGAATCAGGAATTGTAAAAGCTGAAAAATCAGGTATCAAAATTCTTGGTAACGGAGAATTGACTAAGAAGTTGACTGTTAAAGCAGCTAAATTCTCTAAATCAGCTGAAGAAGCTATCACTGCTAAAGGTGGTTCAGTTGAAGTCATCTAAGTGAGGTGACCTATGTTTTTTAAATTATTAAAAGATGCATTTAAGGTGAAACAAGTACGGTCGAAGATTTTATTTACGATCTTCATCATTCTTGTTTTCCGCATTGGGACCACGATTACAGTGCCTGGTGTAAATGCGAAAATTCTGAACAACCTTCAAGATGTGTCCTTCTTGAACATGCTCAGTTTGGTTTCTGGGAATGCCATGAGGAACTTCTCAGTTTTCGCATTAGGGGTTAGCCCATACATCACAGCTTCGATCGTCGTGCAACTTTTGCAAATGGATCTGTTACCTAAGTTTGTTGAATGGGGCAAACAAGGGGAAGTTGGTCGAAGAAAGCTTAACCAAGCAACACGCTATATTTCTTTGGTTCTAGCCTTTGTTCAATCCATCGGGATTACAGCAACCTTCCACACCTTGTCTCAGGCGAAATTAGTCGCAACTCCAAATACCAAGACCTATCTATTAATCGGTGCGATTCTAACGACCGGTTCCATGATTGTGACTTGGCTTGGAGAACAAATCACAGATAAAGGCTACGGTAATGGTGTATCAATGATTATCTTTGCAGGGATTGTGTCATCGATTCCTGAGATGATTAAAGAAATCTATGAAAATGCATTTGTGAACGTTCGTTCTGGTCAAATGACCAATTCCCTCATTTTTGTTGGGGTACTAATCCTTGCTGTCTTGGTTATTGTTTACTTTACAACCTTTGTAGAGCAAGCACAATACAAGATTCCAATCCAATATACAAAGATTGCACAAGGAGCTCCATCAAGTTCTTACCTTCCTTTGAAAGTAAACCCAGCAGGAGTTATTCCTGTCATCTTCGCTAGTTCGATTACAGCAGCGCCTGCTGCAATTTTCCAAGTGATTAGCGCTATGGGTTACAATGCAGGATGGGTGAAAACAGCTCAAGCCATGTTGGCTACAAACACACCAACTGGTGTGGCAATGTATGCCTTATTGATCATTCTCTTCACCTTCTTCTACACGTTTGTTCAGATCAATCCTGAAAAAACGGCAGAAAACCTTCAAAAGAGTGGTGCCTATATCCCAGGCGTTCGCCCTGGTAAGGGGACAGAAGAGTTTATGTCTCGTTTGCTACGTCGTTTAGCAAGCGTCGGATCAGTATTCCTTGGCTTTATTACCATCATTCCAATCCTAGCTCGAGATTTATTTGGTTTGACAGATGCAGTTGCTCTTGGAGGAACTAGTTTGTTAATCATTATTTCAACAGGTATTGAGGGAATGAAACAATTAGAAGGCTACTTATTAAAACGTAAGTATGTCGGATTTATGGACACAACAACAGAATAGAATAAGGTTGACTTTGTCAGCCTTCTATTTTGTTTTTAAATGGAAATAGGAATTCGCTCCTGCTTCCATTTAAAAACAAAATAAGGAGAATTCATCATGAATCTTTTAATTATGGGGTTGCCTGGAGCAGGTAAAGGAACTCAAGCAGCTAAAATCGTTGAAGAGTTTCACGTAGCGCACATCTCCACTGGAGATATGTTCCGCGCAGCAATGGCTAACCAAACTGAAATGGGTGTATTGGCAAAATCATTCATCGACAAAGGTGAATTGGTGCCCGATGATGTGACAAATGGGATTGTAAAAGAACGTTTGGCTCAAGACGACATTAAGGAAAAAGGATTCCTTTTGGACGGTTTTCCTCGCACGATTGAACAAGCTCATGCCTTGGATCAAATCTTGGTAGACCTTGGTTTGGAGCTTGAAGGAGTGATCAACATTGAAGTGGATCCATCATGTCTCCTCGAGCGCTTGAGTGGTCGCATCATCCATCGTGAAACAGGTGAAACCTTCCATAAAGTATTCAACCCACCAGCTGACTACAAGGAAGAAGACTATTACCAACGTGAAGATGACAAACCAGAAACAGTGAAACGCCGTCTGGATGTAAATATTGCTCAAGGTGAGCCAATTCTTGCTCATTACCGTGCAAAAGGATTGGTCCATGATATTGAAGGAAATCAAGACATCAACGACGTCTTCAAAGATATCCAAAAGGTCTTGGAGAATTTAAAATAAAAACGTTTTAGTCACTTGCAATATTTGACGACAAGTGATACAATTAGTTAGTCTGACTTATAATTGTTACCTCTGTGCTCAGAGGAATGAATCGAAATTTATGGAGGTACTTTTGCGTGGCAAAAGACGATGTGATTGAAGTAGAAGGTAAAGTAGTTGATACTATGCCGAATGCTATGTTTACGGTTGAACTTGAAAATGGACATCAGATTTTAGCAACAGTTTCTGGTAAAATTCGTAAAAACTATATTCGTATTTTAGCGGGAGATCGTGTTACAGTGGAGATGAGTCCGTACGATTTGACACGTGGACGTATCACATACCGCTTTAAATAATCGAAAAACTTGGAGGGATAAAAATGAAAGTAAGACCATCGGTCAAACCAATTTGCGAATACTGTAAAGTAATTCGTCGTAATGGTCGTGTTATGGTAATTTGCCCAGCAAATCCAAAACACAAACAACGTCAAGGATAAGATAGAAAGGAGAAAACATGGCTCGTATTGCTGGAGTTGACATTCCAAATGACAAACGTGTAGTAATTTCATTGACTTATGTGTACGGTATCGGACTTCCAACATCTAAGAAAATCCTTGCTGCTGCAGGCGTTTCTGAAGATATTCGTGTTCGCGATCTTACACCGGATCAAGAAGATGCTATCCGTCGTGAAGTTGACGCAATCAAAGTTGAAGGTGACCTTCGTCGTGAAGTAAACTTGAACATCAAACGCTTGATGGAAATCGGTTCATACCGTGGTATCCGTCACCGTCGTGGACTTCCAGTTCGTGGACAAAACACTAAAAACAATGCTCGCACTCGTAAAGGTAAAGCTGTTGCGATTGCAGGTAAGAAAAAATAAAATAAAATAAGGAGGTAAAAATCTTGGCTAAACCAACACGTAAACGTCGTGTGAAAAAGAATATCGAATCTGGTATTGCTCATATTCACGCTACATTTAACAACACAATTGTTATGATTACTGATGTGCATGGTAACGCAATCGCTTGGTCATCTGCAGGTGCACTTGGATTTAAAGGTTCTCGTAAATCTACACCATTTGCTGCTCAAATGGCATCAGAAGCTGCTGCAAAAGCTGCTCAAGAACACGGACTTAAATCTGTTGAAGTAACTGTTAAAGGTCCTGGTTCAGGTCGTGAGTCTGCTATTCGTGCACTTGCTGCTGCTGGTCTTGAAGTAACTGCAATCCGCGATGTAACTCCTGTACCACACAATGGTGCTCGTCCTCCAAAACGTCGCCGTGTATAATCATCAACAATTACACAGCTTTTCGTTTAAGAGGGAGTATAGCAAATGATTGAGTTTGAAAAACCAAATATAACAAAAATTGATGAAAACAAAGATTATGGCGTGTTTGTCGTAGAACCACTTGAACGTGGCTATGGTACAACACTTGGAAACTCACTTCGTCGTGTACTTCTGGCTTCACTTCCAGGTGCAGCTGTCACTTCAATCAACATTGAAGGTGTACTCCACGAATTTGATACCGTTCCAGGAGTCCGTGAAGACGTTATGCAAATTATTCTTAACGTTAAAGGAATCGCCGTTAAATCTTACGTCCAAGACGAAAAGATTATTGAACTTGATGTAGAAGGACCTGCAGAAGTAACTGCTGGAGATATTCTGACTGATAGTGACATCGAAATTGTAAACCCTGATCATTATCTATTTACAATCGGAGAAGGAGCATCTTTGAAAGCAACGCTTACTGTAAACAGTGGACGTGGCTATGTTCCAGCTGATCAAAACAAAAAAGATGATGCACCAGTGGGAACACTTGCTGTAGATTCAATCTATACGCCAGTGACTAAAGTCAATTACCAAGTTGAACCAGCACGCGTTGGTAGCAACGATGGCTTTGACAAGCTAACCCTTGAAATTTTGACAAATGGGACAATCATTCCAGAAGATGCCTTAGGTTTGTCTGCTCGTATTTTGACAGAACACCTAAATCTATTCACAAACTTAACTGAAATTGCTATTGCAACAGATGTTATGAAGGAAGTGGATACAACTTCTGATGATCGCATTTTAGAACGTACGATCGAAGAATTAGATCTTTCAGTTCGTTCATATAACTGTTTGAAACGTGCTGGCATTAATACTGTTTATGATTTGACTGAAAAATCAGAAGCAGAAATGATGAAAGTTCGTAATTTGGGACGTAAGAGTCTTGAAGAAGTTAAAATCAAACTTGCCGACTTAGGCCTTGGGTTAAAAAACGATAAATAGAGGAGGAATACATGGCTTACCGTAAACTAGGACGCACTAGCTCTCAACGTAAAGCGATGCTTCGCGATTTGACTACAGATCTTATCATCAATGAAGCAATTGTAACAACTGAAGCACGTGCGAAAGAAATCCGTAAATCAGTTGAAAAAATGATTACTTTGGGTAAACGTGGTGATTTGCATGCACGTCGTCAAGCTGCTGCATTCGTACGTAACGAAGTTGCATCACAAAACTTTGATGAAGAAACAGGTAAATACTCAGAAACAACTGCACTTCAAAAATTGTTCTCTGAATTAGCACCTCGTTATGCTGAGCGCAATGGTGGATATACTCGTATCCTTAAAACTGAACCACGTCGTGGTGATGCTGCGCCAATGGCTATCATCGAATTGGTATAATATCATCAATTTTGTTGAGTGTTATGATGATGGAATACACTGTTATTCTTAGTCTAGCTCTGGTCTACCGCTGGGGATTTTCCCCAGCGGGAACACTCATCATATTGAATGAATGGTAGACGCTTGTTTACGAAATTGCTTTAATTTAAAACAATTTCGTAAGCAGGCGTTTTGTCTTGCTTTTCATGAGTAGTCGAGAATAACAAAAAATGATATAATGAAACCCATATCTCCAATAGAAGAAAAAGGATTCAATGACAAAACAACAAGCAATTAAATTACTAAAAGAGAAGTACCTTAGTAATATGAAAGAGGATTCGGAACTCTTTGTCGGAGTTGAATTAGAGTTCCCGATTGTAGAAACAAATGGAAATAAAACAAATATAGAGGTGACGAAAAATCTTTTTCGAACCTTAGCCAACTTATCAGATTTTGAAGTTGAAAAAATAGATGACGATCAAAATCCTATTCAATTGATTCACTGCTCTTCTAAAGATCGTATTCTATTCGAGTTGAGTTACAATACAATTGAATTTGCATTTGAGAGAGCTCGTTCTATAAATGAGGTGGCCAAACGTTTTGAGGCCTATTTGAAGATTATTCAACCGATTTTGCAAGAAAATAATCACGAAATCCAAGGGCACGGAATCCATCCTCTGTGGCAAGAAAATGATAATAGCCCAGTGAAAATCGAACGATACAAGATGTTAATGGCTTTCCTTGCAATGAATGGTACAGGGATGAAAACACACTCTTATCCTTCGTACGGAGCATTTATATGCGGAAACCAGGTTCAATTGGATGTAAGGCGCGATAACTATCTTCGCATCATTAATGCCTTTAATAAAATTGAAGCAGCAAAAGCATATTTGTTTTCTAACTCAGAATTTTCAGCAGAGGCTTGGGATACAAAAATTGCCAGAGATATTTTCTGGGAAGAATCCTTACATGGTTATTATAAGGAAAATGTAGGGATTTATCCTAAGGACTACCAAAGCGAAGAAGAGTTTTTTAATAATCTCGCTAGAACGGCTATTTTTACGGCAACTAGAGAGGAGAAATCTTATTATTTTAAACCAATTCGAGTGGAGGACTATCTAGATCAAAAAGAAATTACAGCCTATACGGCTGATGGAAATGCGAAGATCATTAACCCTGTAAAAGAAGATCTAAAACAACATCGAAGTTACCAATTTCAAGATTTAACTGCTCGTGGGACTGTGGAATTTAGAAGCGTTTGTACACAAGCATTAGAAACCACCTTTGCCCCGATAGCCTTTGAGCTGGGCTTGTTTGTAGAATTAGAAAAACTGGAAAACTTTTTAGAAGATTCTTCATTTTTTAAAAATGAAGAACAGGACTATCGAAAACTTAGAAAGAAATATTCAAAGAAAATTCTAAGTAAAGAAGAAAAAGAAGCGATCCAATCCTTTTCAAAAGATCTTCTAGACATAGCTGAAGCAGGTTTAATGAAAAGAGGTTACGGAGAAGAAAAATTTCTCATCATTAACAAAGAACTAGAATAATAGAAAAGCCTGTAATACAGGCTTTTCTTTATTACTTTTAAAAAAACTTTCAAAAAAATAAATTTTTTTAAGAAAAAGTATTGACAGTAAGGTAAGGTCATGATATACTAATATAGTTGTCGCGCGAGAGCGACAAAGACCTTTGAAAACTGAACAAGACGAACCAATGTGCAGGGCGCTATAACTAAGGTTATAGTACTGAACAATGAAAAAACAATAAATCTGTCAGTGACAGAAATGAGTGAGAACTCAAACTTTTAATGAGAGTTTGATCCTGGCTCAGGATGAACGCTGGCGGCGTGCCTAATACATGCAAGTAGAACGCTGAAGGAGGAGCTTGCTCTTCTGGATGAGTTGCGAACGGGTGAGTAACGCGTAGGTAACCTGCCTCTTAGCGGGGGATAACTATTGGAAACGATAGCTAATACCGCATAAAAGTCGATATCGCATGATAATGATTTGAAAGGTGCAATTGCATCACTAAGAGATGGACCTGCGTTGTATTAGCTAGTTGGTGAGGTAACGGCTCACCAAGGCGACGATACATAGCCGACCTGAGAGGGTGATCGGCCACACTGGGACTGAGACACGGCCCAGACTCCTACGGGAGGCAGCAGTAGGGAATCTTCGGCAATGGGGGCAACCCTGACCGAGCAACGCCGCGTGAGTGAAGAAGGTTTTCGGATCGTAAAGCTCTGTTGTAAGAGAAGAACGAGTGTGAGAGTGGAAAGTTCACACTGTGACGGTAACTTACCAGAAAGGGACGGCTAACTACGTGCCAGCAGCCGCGGTAATACGTAGGTCCCGAGCGTTATCCGGATTTATTGGGCGTAAAGCGAGCGCAGGCGGTTAGATAAGTCTGAAGTTAAAGGCTGTGGCTTAACCATAGTACGCTTTGGAAACTGTTTAACTTGAGTGCAGAAGGGGAGAGTGGAATTCCATGTGTAGCGGTGAAATGCGTAGATATATGGAGGAACACCGGTGGCGAAAGCGGCTCTCTGGTCTGTAACTGACGCTGAGGCTCGAAAGCGTGGGGAGCAAACAGGATTAGATACCCTGGTAGTCCACGCCGTAAACGATGAGTGCTAGGTGTTGGGTCCTTTCCAGGACTCAGTGCCGCAGCTAACGCATTAAGCACTCCGCCTGGGGAGTACGACCGCAAGGTTGAAACTCAAAGGAATTGACGGGGGCCCGCACAAGCGGTGGAGCATGTGGTTTAATTCGAAGCAACGCGAAGAACCTTACCAGGTCTTGACATCCCTCTGACCGCTCTAGAGATAGAGTTTTCCTTCGGGACAGAGGTGACAGGTGGTGCATGGTTGTCGTCAGCTCGTGTCGTGAGATGTTGGGTTAAGTCCCGCAACGAGCGCAACCCCTATTGTTAGTTGCCATCATTTAGTTGGGCACTCTAGCGAGACTGCCGGTAATAAACCGGAGGAAGGTGGGGATGACGTCAAATCATCATGCCCCTTATGACCTGGGCTACACACGTGCTACAATGGCTGGTACAACGAGTCGCGAGTCGGTGACGACAAGCTAATCTCTTAAAGCCAGTCTCAGTTCGGATTGTAGGCTGCAACTCGCCTACATGAAGTCGGAATCGCTAGTAATCGCGGATCAGCACGCCGCGGTGAATACGTTCCCGGGCCTTGTACACACCGCCCGTCACACCACGAGAGTTTGTAACACCCGAAGTCGGTGAGGTAACCATTTGGAGCCAGCCGCCTAAGGTGGGATAGATGATTGGGGTGAAGTCGTAACAAGGTAGCCGTATCGGAAGGTGCGGCTGGATCACCTCCTTTCTAAGGAAAAGGAAACCTGTACGTTGGTCTTGTTTAGTTTTGAGAGGTCTTGTGGGGCCTTAGCTCAGCTGGGAGAGCGCCTGCTTTGCACGCAGGAGGTCAGCGGTTCGATCCCGCTAGGCTCCATTAACACTTTAAGGAGTGTTAAGATTGAACATTGAAAATTGAATATCTATATCAAATAGTAACAAGAAAATAAACCGAAACGCTGTAAATATTTAAAGAGTTTAGGTCGCAAGACCAAAAATAAGGTTAAGTTAATAAGGGCGCACGGTGGATGCCTTGGCACTAGAAGCCGAAGAAGGACGTGACAAACGACGAAATGCTTTGGGGAGCTGTAAGTAAGCGACGATCCAGAGATGTCCGAATGGGGGAACCCACTAGCTGATGGCTAGTACTCCTATCTGTTAAGGATAGGTAGAGGAAGACGCAGTGAACTGAAACATCTAAGTAGCTGCAGGAAGAGAAAGCAAAAGCGATTGCCTGAGTAGCGGCGAGCGAAACGGCAGGAGGGCAAACCGAGGAGTTTACTCCTCGGGGTTGTAGGACTGCAATGTGGACTTAAAGATTATAGAAGAATGACATGGGAAGGTCAGCCAAAGAGAGTAAGAGCCTCGTATTCGAAATAGTCTTTATACCTAGCAGTATCCTGAGTACGGTGGGACACGAGAAATCCCGTCGGAATCTGGGAGGACCATCTCCCAACCCTAAATACTCTCTAGTGACCGATAGTGAACCAGTACCGTGAGGGAAAGGTGAAAAGCACCCCGGGAGGGGAGTGAAATAGAACCTGAAACCGTGTGCCTACAACAAGTTCGAGCCCGTTAATGGGTGAGAGCGTGCCTTTTGTAGAATGAACCGGCGAGTTACGATATGATGCGAGGTTAAGTTGAAGAGACGGAGCCGTAGGGAAACCGAGTCTGAATAGGGCGGATTAGTATTATGTCGTAGACCCGAAACCATGTGACCTACCCATGAGCAGGTTGAAGGTGAGGTAAAACTCACTGGAGGACCGAACCAGGGCACGTTGAAAAGTGCTTGGATGACTTGTGGGTAGCGGAGAAATTCCAAACGAACTTGGAGATAGCTGGTTCTCTCCGAAATAGCTTTAGGGCTAGCGTCGACATTAAGATTCTTGGAGGTAGAGCACTGTTTGGGTGAGGGGTCCATCCCGGATTACCAATCTCAGATAAACTCCGAATGCCAATGAATTATGGTCGGCAGTCAGACTGCGAGTGCTAAGATCCGTAGTCGAAAGGGAAACAGCCCAGACCACCAGCTAAGGTCCCAAAATAATTGTTAAGTGGAAAAGGATGTGGGGTTGCACAGACAACTAGGATGTTAGCTTAGAAGCAGCTATTCATTCAAAGAGTGCGTAATAGCTCACTAGTCGAGTGACCCTGCGCCGAAAATGTA